>DATFMK010000484.1:0-4152 GCA_035267005.1 Balneolales bacterium | reverse complement strand
ACAGGTGGCTGGACGTGCTCTCAGAAGAATACGTTATGATTTACAGGGCTATGATAAAGATGATAATCCTACGAATGATAAAAGGAAAATCGTTACTTATAAATTTCCGGCGGAGTATGCTCAAATTATTGGAATTCCCTTTAAATTATTTAAGCAGGGCACCACGGTTATACCCAATCCGGTTGAGACTACTGGAATATATGCTATCCCGGATAGACAAAAAGAATATGAAATTACCTTTCCAGTTCTAACGGGTTATCGAAAAGAAAATGCCGATGACACGATAACTTATGATTTCACTCACCTGGAGCCTTTTGAAATTGATGTAACGAAGGAACCGGTTCGTACCACTATGGGTACCGCCTTTTCTAATGATGAATATGAATTGCAGTTAAAGAGTGTCCATGAAATACGGGATCAACAAATAATTTATAAAATTACGAAAGATCTTTTAAGACTGCATTTTTCGGATGATGATCAGAATCTGAATTTCAGTCTGTTCAATCAATTGAAAGAAATCGTTTCAGCATGGTACGGTCAACGCGTTTTATTGGTGGGGGATACCAATCCTGTTTATAAGCGTTTAATTGATTTTTATGATGCCCAGATAGTAACAGATCATATCGTAAGGGGAATTAATACGGAAAAGAATTCAACGGATTTTATTCGCCCCATATTTGCCAGGCCTTCTGAAAAATTTGGTAGTACCAATTATGTGAATGGTAGAACAAGCAGGGAGGTTTATTATACTTCTAAAAGCCATGTAAATGCGGTAGTTGCTGATTCCGGTTGGGAACGCATAGCTGCCAAAGAGATGGAGAATATGGATGAGATTATAAGCTATGTGAAAAATGATTATCTCGGTTTCTCTATTCCCTATGTTAAAGACGGTACTGAAAAAAATTATTTCCCGGATTTTATTGTCCGATGCCAAACGCTATCCGGTAAGATGATAAATCTTATAGTTGAGATTACCGGATTTAATAAGGATAAGAAGGAGAAGAAATGGTTTGTTGAGAACCGTTGGCTTCCTGCGGTTAATGCTGTTCAAGATAAATATGATTTCGATGAGTGGCACTTCCTTGAGATTGCCGAGGATATTAGAAATACGCGACAATTATTAATGGAAAAGATACATTCGATTCAATAAAAGAACGGTTTTGCATAGCCTTCTAAAAGTTAGAATCGCGGATTAATCGGATTTAGGGATTGTACGGTGAAATATAATATTGGTGAATAAGAACTTAGAGACTGGAAAAAGGGGTATTGTCACTAAGTGTTATTAATGGAAGCCACTAAAATTGGAAATCAGAGAATAGAATAGAGTAAATGGGACATTTGAAATATGGGGGGGTAACACAAAAGATATTAGGGGCTGCATTTGAAGTACACAAGTTTTTTGGAAATGGATTCCAGGGGGTTATTTATCAAAGAGCCCTGGCTTATGAGATGGATATGAAAGGACTTGACTTCGCAAGAGAAATTGAACAGGAAATTTTTTTACAAAGACTTAGAGCAACCTATCGGAAACCGAAGAGCCGATTTTGTAGTGGAAAATAAAGTATTAGTTGAATTAAAAGCCCTGGTCTATTTGGAAGATGTACATATGGCACAAGCTTTAAATTACCTGAAAGCTTATCGGCTGGAAATAGGCTTATTAATTAATTTCGGAGCCAAAAGCTTACCGTTTAAGCGATTAATATTAACCTGAATAAAATCAGTGAAATCAGTGATTCAGATGAAGAAACATAAAGAAATACAATTCAGATGGGAATCTTTTAATCAACTTGTAGGTTGATTAAGATGAGGCTTGTACGTATAATAAATACACCTAAACCAATATTATATTCTATTGATTATGGTACAGGTCAAGGATCTGAATTGAAAAAAGTATTTTCTGAATGGAATGATATCGAATATTTGGAAAACTTTTTCAATAAGAATGTTTTTGATTTAAATCAATATGACAAAAACACATATACTATAGATAAAGCTATTGAAATAACTTTAAAAGAAGCGAATAAATTCGAGGAAATTCTTCATCATTATGCAAATGATGGAGTAAAAGACACTGATAAAAAATTACAAAGTTTATTTCATCCATTAAATAATAATGACACCAATATCTATTCTCTACAAAAAAGTAAGGCTAAGCCAAATCATAAAAGCTGGCTCAGACTATATGCTATTAGAATTGCTGAACATTTGTTTGTAATCTCAGGTGGAGCAATAAAACTTACCTGGAGAATGGATGAACGAGAACACACACGATTGGAACTTCAGAAAATGGATAGAACAAGAGACTATCTAAAGGAACAAGGGTTATTGGATGAGAAAGATTTTGAATATATAGAAATGGGTTAATTATGGCTGTCAGAGATGTTTATAAAAAAATAGAGGAAATTGCAGAAGATGACGGTAGTTGGTTAGAGGAAGCCCGGTACCGTAAAGAGAATCGTTATTGGTTGAGAAAATCCCAACGTATAGCCATTCGTGTATTGGTAACATTACGAGAACGGGGAATGCAGCAAAAAGAATTGGCTGAGCAAATGGGGGTTTCTCCGCAGCATATTAGCAAAATTGTAAAAGGGAAAGAGAATCTTACGTTGCAGACCATTTCGAAACTGGAACAAATTCTTGGTATTACACTTTTTCAGATTCCTGATTTTCCTAAAAGAGATGAAGAACCCTTTTCCGGTGAGTATCAAACTAAGGAAAGAGTTGAAATGCCGGAATTGTGTGAACCGGATTATGAATTTAGTGAAGAAACGGAAATTAATAAGCGCATTAAGCAAAAAGAGTTGGAAAACGCAGGAATAGCTTATTATTGATTTTTTGAGATTTTGCTAATTATAAAGTAATGACAAAAGAAAAAGCTCTCAATTTTAAATTCATTAATATTAAGACTAATGAATTTGCGATAATTGAAAAGGATTACCTTAAAGATGGAATCTCATCATTAAATTCTTCACTGAATTTTAGGGCCGATCCTGATAAGAAAATCATTGGTGTCAAAACCAAATTTCAATTTGAACAAAAGGAAAAACCTATATTAATCATTGCTATAACCTGTACGTTCGGAATCGATAATAAGTCCTGGCAAAAAATTCTGAGTAAGGAATCGAACGCATTGGTTTTACCCAAAAACTTTGCGGCACATTTAGTCTTGTTGGCGGTTGGAACTACGCGGGGAGTTCTTCACGAAAAAACAGAAAATACCCCTTTCAATCGATTTATTTTACCACCGATTAATGTAACAAAATTGATTAAGGAAGATGTAACTATTAAACTTGCAAAGGAAGAGAAATAACTTCTTTTTTTAGTTTATTTAGCGGGGAAAATAGTACAATTTTAAATTATCATCATTTATTCATCATCTCTTATGGCGAAGTCTTACAGACATTCTGAAAAACGTGCTCATATCCCTTCGAAAGAAGAAGCCGGTTACGAAGATGCCAATCCACAAGTGCAAACAGGAAAAAAGAAGTTACAAATACCTGTTAATCCAATTATTGAACGTGGACAGGATCCTGAACTTTTTTGGATGCACAAATATAAAAACGATCAGGAAATTTCGGAATTGCTGGATGAAATAGCGGCTTCTAATGATATTCACGAAATTCACTCCCTGACTTTGCAATTAAAGGAGTCGCTTCAAAAATCTGATGACGGACAGGATCGATGGGAAGAATTGCTGGATGTGGATATCCGCTCATTATATCGCTATGAACATATTGCTCCGGAGCAATTGATCAAAGCCTTACACCGTCTCGTTGAAGAGAAACCAGCAGAACCGGATCTCTTTTCCAGCAATGAATTATTTGGGAATGCCCTGGAAAAGGATGAATTGGAAAAAGTGAGCGAATATTACCAGCATAGTGATGGCTGGAGTAACCGGCTTATTCAGGGAGATAGTCTGTTGGTTATGAGCAGTTTGCTGGAACGGGAAGGTATGGCCGGACAGATACAGATGATTTATATCGATCCGCCGTACGGGATTAAATATGGCAGTAACTGGCAGATGAAACTCAATGATCGAAATGTGACAGATGGCAAAGATGAAAATTTAAGTGGAGAACCTGAAGTCATCAAAGCCTATCGCGATACGTGGGAATTGGGCATTCATTCTTATCTAACCTATTTGAGAGATCG
>DATFMK010000483.1:0-3711 GCA_035267005.1 Balneolales bacterium | reverse complement strand
TTCAATCCGGTTTATTTTATAAAGAGCAAAAAGTTAGAAAAACTGAAAAAGGAACAATTATCATGAGAATAGGGATCATTTCCGACACACACGATCATATAGAGCACATTAATAAAGCGGTAAAGATATTTAAGGATGAGAACATTCCATTAGTCATTCATGCCGGTGATTATTGTAGTCCATTTGCCATATTGCCATTCGAAGGACTCAATTTGGTTGGTGTTTTTGGGAATAACGACGGAGACCACTATCGCCTTATCGATAAATTCAATGCTATTGATGGTACGATGGCAGGAGAATTTTTTGAGTTTGAACAGGATGGTTTGAAATTTGCGTTATATCATGGTACACAGCAGGCTATAAAGGACGCCCTGATTAACTGTGGGACATATGATGTAGTGATCAGCGGACATACCCATGAGAAAGAGTTAAAGAAAGTGGGGAAAACATTAGCCATTAATCCGGGGACCGCCAATGGATTTGATGGTCCGGCGACCATTGTCATTTTTGATACAATGACACAAGAAGCCGAATATATAGAATTGTGATGAGCTTCAAATGGTAGGGACGTTGCATGCAACGTCCCTACAAATAGGTAAATAAATATGCCTGATTTTGATTTCTAGAACTTATCTTCCAAAACCATACAAACGGCGTTAGTGAATGTCGTTGTGGTTCCCTTCCCACCAATATCCTTAGTACAGGCATCTCTATGATTTGCAAGTACTTCGAGAACGGCAAAATGAACTTTTTTAGCGACTTCGTTTTGTCCGATATGTTCCAGCATTAATAGCGAGGAAAAAAGAAGCGCTGTGGGATTCGCCATGTTTTTACCGGCAATATCAGGAGCGGAACCATGTACTGCTTCAAACATCGCGTAATCATCACCAATATTAGCAGCGCCGGTTACCCCAAGTCCGCCAACAAGTCCGGAAGATAAATCGGATAAAATATCTCCAAACAAATTAGTTGTTACGACGATATCGAATCGCTGCGGACGCATGACCATTTGCATCGCCATGTTGTCAACGATGATATCTTCAAATTCGATGTGGGGATATTCTTCGGCAATTTCGCGGCCGATTTTAAGAAATAGGCCGGTGGTATATTTCAGAATATTTGCTTTATGAACCAATGTCACTTTTTTACGGTCGTTATCCTGAGCATAATCGAAAGCAGCTCTGATAATATTCTCACTGGCGTCTCTGGTAACGACAGCGATGCTTTCAGCATGATTATGTTCCTCATCAACCCATCGCTCGTGGCCAATGTAAAGTCCTTCGGTATTTTCCCGGAACATAACAATGTCGATATCTTTATAAGGACTTGGAACATTCGGTAATGATTTTGCCGGTCGGATATTGGCGTAAAGTTTAAATTCTTTACGCAAAGCGACATTTACCGACCGGAATCCGGTCCCAACGGGAGTTGTCAGGGGACCTTTAAGAGCAACATGATGTTCTTTTATCAAATCAATGACTTCATCGGGCAGTGGATTGCCTTTTTCTTCATAAGCCGTTAATCCTGCTTTGGCCTCTATCCAGTTTATTTGAGCACCGGCCGTTTCAAGTATTTTAGTAACAGACGCTGTGATTTCCGGTCCTATGCCATCACCGGGAATAAGTACAATATCTTCCATAATAATTCACGCTAACTTTTGAAAATTTATGTTTTCTTTAATTTGAGAGGAAAAATCATGTAATAATTTTAAATCTTAGAAGGCTTAGCAAAACCAGGGCTTTTGTTCAAGATCAAAGCTTGAGCGACTTCGAAACCGCAGCATCCCGTATGCTTTCGGGATTCGAGGATTTCGAAGTCACGAAAATACAGATATTGGACAAAAGAACGGTTTTGCATAGCCTTCTCTTAGTTGTAAAAATGAACAAATACCTTTCCTTAACCCGAATTATTCACGTAACCAATAAGAAAAAAACATATCATATTGTTAATTATCGTGCTTATAAAAAATAAACTGATCCTCGATTTTGAGGACGTTAAAAAAGCTGCGAAATTTGTCCGTGTTCTACGTTGAAATTAAAAATGCATAATCAAGGCACCAGAGTGCCATTTATGCGCATTTTTTATTACGTCTTGATCACGACTAAATTTTTTGGTGAATAATCCGGGTTAATACAGCTAAGTACAAATCGTTCAAAAATACAAAAATATTGTAAGCCTTATTTTTCGAATAATTAGCAGAATTTGTGATTCTGATAGTATGAAAATAAAACTAATAAACCTCCAAGGTTTCAAAAACCTTGGAGGTTTTAAAATCATATTAATATTTTCAGGTGGTTATTAGGCAGAACCCGATCAAACAAATTGTTTTAAAACTTTGAATCGCTCAAATGCTTCTTTTTCGAGCCATTCACGGTGTTTCGGATGGGCTATTTCAATTAATGCTTTAGCCCGTTGCCGCAGATTTTTACCGTAAAGATTGGCGACTCCATACTCTGTTACGACATAATGAACGTGTGCACGGGTCGTGACTACCCCGGCACCAACTTTGAGATAGGGGACAATCCGGGATGTTCCTTTACCGGTTACAGATGGTAGGGCGATAATTGGTTTACCACCTTCCGATAAAGAAGCGCCCCGCATAAAGTCCATTTGTCCGCCCACACCGGAATAAAGTTTGGTTCCAATAGAATCGGCACAAATCTGACCGGTCAGATCTACCTCAATAGCACTGTTAATTGCGGTTACTTTCGGATTTCTCCGGATCACAGCCGTATCATTTGTGTAAGCGACATCAAGCATCTGAATAAGCGGATTGTCATCAATAAAATCGTAAAGTTTTTTGGTTCCCATTACAAAACTGCCGACGATTTTTCCGGGGTGTTTCTTCTTATTCTTTCCGTTTACGATACCTCGTTCCACCAAATCTATCAATCCGTCAGAAAACATTTCAGTATGAATCCCAATATTTTTATGATTGGTCAGGGAAGCGAGAACAGCATCCGGTATGGCGCCGATTCCCATTTGCAGAGTAGCTCCATCATCCACAAGTCCGGCGATATTTTTCCCAATCGCTCTTTCAATATCCGACAATGGACGGGGAACCACTTCGGGAAGCGGGTCATCCACTTCTACCATTGCGTCAATATTACTTACGTGAATCAGTCCGTCACCATGAGTTCGCGGCATATTAGGGTTGATCTGAGCAACCACTTTTTTTGCCATCTGAACGGCTGCGCGGCTCACATCAACCGAAACACCTAAGGAACAATAACCATGCTTATCAGGTGGCGAGACTTGAATCATGGCTACATCGATAGGTAAGATTTTCTGACGAAATAATACCGGGACTTCACTTAGGAAAACGGGAATATAGTCGGCTCTTCCGGTCGATATGGCATCTCGTACGTTTGAACCAACAAACATACAATTGGTGCAAAAACTACCGGCATATTCTGGTGCGACATACGGAGCATCACCCTCCGTATGAATGTGTACAATTTCAACATCTTTCAATTCCGGGGCGCGGTTGGTCATGGCATAAATTAACTGTTGTGGTGCCGCAGCGACGCTGTGAATAAACACACGATCCCCCGATTTTATGCAGGATACTGCTTCTTCTGGTCTCACTTGATTACTCGTTTAAATGGTTAATAAAATAGTTTTTATTCGTTCTTAATAATTAAATAATTTTTAAACTCTCTTGAACCATGAAAACATGGTATGCTACAGTAGAATAATAAGACTGTATTA
>DATFMK010000482.1:0-10623 GCA_035267005.1 Balneolales bacterium | reverse complement strand
CGCACGGATTAGAATTTGCAAATATTAATAGCGCGATAGCTTTAGCAATCGGTATAGGTATTCAAAATTTTCCCGAAGGATTAGCCGTTTCCATGCCGCTTCGAAGAGAAGGAATCAGTTCGCTTAAAAGTTTCTGGTTTGGTCAGCTTTCCGGCACCGTTGAACCCCTGGCGGGAGTTCTCGGAGCCGCCGCCGTTTTGACCTGGCAGCCATTGCTACCCTATGCACTTGCTTTTGCGGCCGGCGCCATGATTTTTGTAGTCATTGAGGAAGTGATACCCGAAGCGCAAAATAGTGGAAATGCCGATGCTGCCACTATGGGGACCATCGCCGGCTTTACGATTATGATGATTTTGGATGTGGCTTTAGGATAACATATTTCAAATGAGCTTCTAAGTATAAATGTGGCACATCGATGTTTAACCCGAATTATTCACATAAACTACAAGAATCAAAACATACCAAATTGAAAACAATCCATGAGTTCGCTCTAAAGAGCCCCAAAATTGATTTTTAGGCCTTGATTTTGAGCCATATTCAACACTTTTTTTAGGCAAAACACCTTTTTAGAGAAGACGCATCCATTGTAAATAATAAGGCTTTCCTCAAATTTGAGGATTCTAAAAAGAGCTGCGAAATGTTGCCGTGCTCTGCGTTGCTCCGAAAGCTTTCAAAGCGCCTTGATCGCAACAAAATTTCTTGGTGAATAATCCGGGTTAAGATCCCTTAATTTTTTATTCTCTAAGTTAAGAAAATCCAATTTTTAAGAGCGATTCCATTTCACTTATTAGATTAATATAGATTATTCCTTCGGTAAGAAGGGCTAGTATGTTATGTGAGAAAATTATGTTTTAAGTAAAACTTGGGGGGATTATGGAAATACAGCATTCATCAGAAAAAGGGGCGAAAAAATATCTAAAAAAAATTATATCGCCGAAAATTATTAAAAAGATACAGCCATACAGAAGAGAATACCGTATCATCCGTGAATCATATAAAATCAACATCAATCATGGAGAGCAATTATCTGCAATTAAGAGATTAAAAAGAGCTACCCATCTTACCGGGCAGATTATTGATCGAAAATGGGTGTTGTTTTACCCGAAGGTACCCATTTATGCTTCTGTAATTCACAAAATATGTCTTTTTAATGGATGGGGCATGACAAACGATCCCTCCAAATCTCACATACTTGCTGTTAAATGGCTGGATGAAACCTACTGTGAACCGGACGATACTCTAAACGAATTAGTGAAAAAGGAATATGTGATAAATGCCGGAAGCCTGGATATCAGTAAAACATATATCAGTGATAAATTTGAGCAAGTCTTTGGGTACGCTTTGTCGATAAATCCTTTAAAGTTTCATGGCCCCTGTTTGTGTAAATCCGAAGTCAATGCCTTACATGATGGAGAGATTGTCTATTGTCCGGTAGAGTCACTTAAAAAAGGTTATGTCTATCAAAAGCTCGTCAATAATGAATATGATGAGGAATGGGTCCTTGATTATCGTGTTCCGGTTTTTAATGGTATGGTCCCTTTTCTGTTTTATAATTTTCGGCACATGAGTAATCGGTTTCAAAGAGGACGGCTGGAGACCGAAATTGTTGAAACTGACGAAGTTTTTTCTGGAGACGAATTGGAGAAAATAAAACGATTTTGCCAGGTAATTAAGATGGATTATGGAGAATTGGACATTCTGCGTGATCGTTATGATGGCAGAATTTATATTGTAGATGCAAATAATACCCCATCAGGTCCACCTAAGGCACTTCCGGACCCGGAGAAGAAAAGAGCCTTAATCCGAAAGTCAGAAGTTTTTAAAGCGCATTTTTTGAAAAAAATATTACCGTATAATCTGAAATCAGTGAGATAATAAATTCATAAAAATTTTACTTCTTGCTTTCAGAGAATCCCTTATCTTATGTGTACGAGTTTGAAAGATTTTCACATAGGTGAAAATCACGCAATAATTTTATCAAGATTATTCAATAAGAATATTTAAAAAGTCTAAGGAGAGATAATATGAAAGTGTTGATAGCTGATAAACTATCAGAGAAGGCGGCTACGGCATTACGAGATTTTGGGGCTGAGGTTACTGTAAATCCCGATTTGGGTTCGGATGATCTACCTGGGGTCATTAATGATACCGAAGTTTTAGTTGTTCGCTCAACAAAAGTATTGGCCCAAACAATTGAAGCAGCTCCATCCCTGTCATTGATCATCCGAGCAGGTGCCGGTGTTAATACGATCGATCTGGATAAAGCCAGTAGTCATGGGATACATGTCGCCAATTGTCCTGGGAAAAATACCGATGCCGTTGCTGAACTCGCTATGGGATTATTGATTGCCTGCGATCGACGCATTGTCGATGCCTCAAATGATTTGAAAAACGGAAAATGGCGAAAAAAAGAATATCAAAAATCGAACGGACTCAAGACGAGGACACTCGGTATCGTCGGTTTTGGATCTATTGGAAAAGCGCTTTCAGAACGAGCCAAAGGTATGGATATGCATGTCGCGGCCTGGTCACGTAGTCTCACCGAAGATATAGCTGAAGAGCTGGATATCGAATATTGTGCTACTCCCGAACAACTGGCTCAAAAATCGGATGCCATAAGTGTTCATCTTGCGGCAAATGGTGATACTCACCATTTCATCGATTCAAATTTCCTGAACAGTATGAAAAACGAGGCCATTTTTGTAAATACCTCCCGCGGACAAGTTGTGGACACCGAGGCCTTAAAAAAAGCTATTAGTGAGAAAAATCTTCGCGTTGGGATCGATGTATATGAAAACGAACCTTCTGGAGGAAATGCGGATTTCGATGATACGGAATTTGCACAAATGGTTACCGGAACGCCACACATCGGTGCCTCAACCTATCAGGCATCGGAAGCTATAGCAGACGAGGTTGTTCGTGTATTTAAAAATTATGTGGAGACGGGAAAACCGTTTAACGCGGTTAATATCCGGGATAAAAAATCAAAGAATAATCTTGTGGTAAGGCATTATAACCGTGTTGGGGTACTCGCGAGTGTGTTAGATGAATTACGCAACGAAGGCATCAATATTGAAGAAATGGAAAATACCATTTTTAAAGGTGGAGAAGCCGCTTCCTGCACGCTTTTACTCGATCGCGCGCCATCGAAAGATATGGTATCAGGCATAAAGAAAATGGACAACATTATTCAGGTAATGTTGAAAGAGGGAAATAAGTCCTGAAAGAGAGGAATAATACAAGGTAAGAGGTCATCCGGAGAGGGTGACTTCTTTTTTTAGTGTACATCTGCAATTCAGCAAATATTAACCCGAATTATTAACGTAACCAACAAGTAGCAATACATATCATATTAAAAATGAAGGATCTTATAATAATTTAATCGTTCCTCAATTTTGAGGACGCTAAAAAAGCTGCGAAATTATGTTGTACTCTGCGTTGAAGTTCAAAATGCTTATTCAATGTCCCAAAAATTTTCAAATATTGATCACGACAAAATTTCTTGGTGATAATCCGGATTAACATGTTTTATTATATCCAGGTTTCAAAGATCAAGGAGACTGTCGAACTTAGGATATCATAACGAAAATGTGTCAGTTTGAGATCGATTTCGGGGTCTTTTGAGGCGAATAGTGGTTCCGTTTAACGAAAAAGAGTGCGGAATTTGGACAAATCATAACGAATTTGTAGTAGATTTATTTAAGTCCGACAGACTCCAAGTACCAAAAAACGAGTTGGATATGACGCCTTTGATTGTTTTATTAAGCTTCACCGTAATCCATCATCCTTTCCACGTCATTTCGAACGGAGTGATAAATCTTCAAAGTGAAATAGTCATAATCAAACGTTGTTCTAAGAAGATTTTTATCCCAAACGCATATCATCCTAATGATTTTTGGGAGGTTTATAATGTTCCCCTGGTTTCATAGTTGTGACATACGGACCGTTCCAATCCCTTTTGAAGATTTTTACAAGGGTTGAGACCGGACCTTTTCCGCTGAAAAATACGGATGCATCTACCGTATTGTTAAAATAGCTCCATCCCCAGTTTCCGGTGCCAATGTAGGCTCGATCGTTATCGGCAACCGCATATTTGCAATGCTCAACCCTCGCGTAAGGAATAAATCCACTGGGAGCCGGAGGTAACGAACTGAATTTTACGGTAATGTTCGGGAGTACGGCAAGGCTTTTCAGATATTGCTGCGTCGGCTCTCTCAATGACCAGTTAGCGACAATAATCCTGACTTTTACACCTCTTGCCGCGTCATCGCGCAAAGCGTTGTCTACTTCTTTCCAATAACCTTTGGGGCCATAGTAAATCAAAGCCGTTAATGACATCACCTGTATACGTAGGGTATGTCTTGCCGATTTTATTAAATGAACGAGATCTGGTTGCTCTTGATCAACCCATCGCGGAACCAACGAAGGCGGGCTAAAAGAGGGAAAGGCGATGGCAACAGAATCCTGCGCATTATGCAAAATTACCGGATTTCCTTCCGTTACCGGAGCGAAATCAGGCGGCTTGACGGAAGCTTTTTCCGCTTTGGGAAGATTGGGGTGTTTGGCCAGATGCCAGTCAAAGTTGAATACCCCTTCGAAGGTTCGTGCAAATCTACGGTTATCGATTCGAGCACCAATTTCATGAATCTGGGTGAGCGCACGCCAATCCCAGTTTGGACTTCCCACAAATACGGTATGGCTGTCGACAATAAAGTATTTTGCATGAAGAACGCCACCCGTAAGGCTGTCGACAGGAAGAACACGAATGTCCAGATTCGGGATGCCTCGCAGTGGCTTAATACTACTTTTACTTTGATGATAAAAAGTTTGATCGAGTAAAATACGTACCTTCACACCAGCGCGTGCTTTTGCTGCAATAGCATCAATAACGGGTGCCAGTGCTTTTCCGGGTTTATTAGTAATATAAAATGCCGCAATGTCTATGCTCTGTTTTGCCCCGTGGATCATATTGAGCCAAACTTTTTGAGTCCGCGGTACACCTGGCTGACCATAAATGGTGTTCACAGGTACACTTTCGACAATCTGTAACGTCGTATCTGCCGGCCCGGCAAAGGCGGTGCCTGTTACCAATAATAGTGCAAGAAGTGTGATAGGGAAAAAAGATTTAAATCTATTCATGGTATTTTATAACGGTTTCTAATTTTAGTTGGCTCACATAAATGGATTAAACCGGATTATTCACCAAGAAATTTTGTCGTGTCCCGAAAGCTTTCGAGATTAAAAATGTGCATGAAACGTACAGTGATACGTTGATCAAGCATTTTTAAATTCAACGCAGAGCACGGCCAAATTTCGCAGCTTTTTTTAGCGTCCTCAAAATTGAGGATCAGTTTATTTTTTATAAGCCACGAATATTTACAATTTGATATGTATTACTTCATATTGGTTACGTGAATAATTCGGGTTAACGTGATGTTCGATTTACAACAACAACATTTTAATAACTATACGGTTTTTCGGATTCAATAATGTCTAATAATATCTTGGTATTTCTCTGTTGTCAGTGGTCGATAGAGGCTCTTCAACAAAACTCAAAAACAATTACAAAATTAAGGTGCCTTGTCGCTTGCATTGTTATTTTTTCCACAGGCCCGGTAGTCCGTTGTCATTCAATTTAATACGATCCTATGAGTACCAATGGTTCTGTCACTTTTAAAAATTATTTTTCCTGTCTATTGAGACGCCAATATACTCATATTTGCTTATAGCGTCAGTAAACTCTTATACAGCATCTTCCCCCAAAGTTATTTCTGAACGTCTGCAAAAGCACTATCTCTATCAAAAAAGTAAACGATATAAAAAAGGCCGCCCTTTTGAATGAGGGCAGCCCGCCATAATGATAAAAAAGAACGGTTAGTCAGCTTTTGTGAACTGAACGCCAAGATTCAATTTAACTTCATCGCTGACAATGACATTTCCGGCTTCAGTAACACCATTCCATTTCAGACCGAACGCTTTACGATTGATTTTGCCTGTTACATCAAAACCAGCTTTGGTATCACCATTTTGATCTACAATAGTTCCGCCATGTTCAACTTTGAGAGTAACCGGTTTGGTGACATCCCGAATGGTCAAATCTCCTTTTAATTCGTATTCGTCATCACCGGTTTTCTTGAAAGAAGTAGAATCGAATGTGATTTTAGGGAATTTTTCAGCATTGAAAAAATCATCGGATTTCAAATGGTTATCGCGTTGTTCAACACCAGTAAATACACTATCCGCGTCAGCCTCAAAATGTATTTCAGCACCTTCAAGATCGTCACCATCGGTTTCCACGGTGGCATCAAAAGATTTGAAATTGCCGGTTACGGTTGAAATAACCAAGTGCTTTACTTTGAATTCAATATTTGAATGGAAAGGATCAATTTTCCAGACTGTTTTTGTTGTGTCCATAGTCGTAAATAATATTTTAAATGAGTTAATATTTAATAGTTTAATATTGAACTAAATTTAAAATTTTTATTTCTCTTATCCAATAATTTGTGGTGAATTTAAAGTAAACATCACATTAGCATGCCAGCATTTCTCTTTATTTGTAAATTTATGAGTGTGTAAGTGTAAATTTTATATATAGATATAGTTTTTCAAGACTTAAGCGAAAATGGAAAAGTTAGCGATCAGATCTTTTCAGCAATCACCTCTACATAATCAATTGGTAAAATGAGTGTTCCGTCTTCTGCACGATTATAATGATGAATGACTTTCAACAACTTGTTTTTTAAATCAATACGCACATTTTTTGATTGCGATTCATAAGCGAGAATATACGGACCATAGGTTGTGCGGAAGCAATCCAAAAACATCTCAGGTGTTGGAAAACGATATACATAGGCGCGGGATATGACTTTAAGTTTATGGGTGAAATCCCCAAAGAAATCCTGAAGGAAACCTCTTTCGCCCCAAAGGTACGGAGAAGCAATGTCGGGATGTGGTACATAATCCGATAAAATGTCATTGAAATCCGACAAAAAACCAGTAGCTGTCCAGTTAACCAACCCTATGCTTCCCTTTGACTTACATACTCGTATCAGTTCACGTGCTGCTTTGGCACCATTGGGAATAAACTGAACTCCAAAAGTTGATAGAACATAATCGAAATGTTCATCCGGGAACGAGATATGTTCCGCATCACCCTCCATGAAATGCACGGTTAATCCTTCCGCTTTCGCCCGTTCTCGTCCGGTCTCCATTAAAGAATTAACCGTATCGATAGCAGTAACATCACATTCGCGCCGGGCAGCGGCAAGTGCGGTATTACCGTGACCGGTAGCTACATCCAACACCTTTTTTCCCGCATGCAGATCCATCGTTTCGCATAATTGTTCCGACACCATTACTAATTTGGTACCGGCTTTGGTATACTGACCTCTCGACCAAGTCTGTTTTACTAATTCTGCTGTGTTTTCCATGATATGTAATCTGTTGATATTTTATATGGATTGAAGAGTCGTATCTTTTTTTCGACCGTCTTAAGGAATCCACAATTGTGTCCTCGCGGCGCTTAATTACAAAACATCTAACTATTTATATTTTAATCAAATAGATGGGGTTTCCTTCATTAAAAAAAATTAATGGAGTCCGTTTTTTACTGGCATTGCGTAAACGCATTATGAGCTATTTATGTTTAAGGTCTGAGAAGGGAAACAAAATAGTAATGAAAAAGAATAGGAAGATGGATTTGGCATTAAATGGTAAAATTGCGATTGTAACCGGCGGGAGTAAAGGTATTGGTAAAGGAATCGCTAAAACTTTAGCCAACGAAGGTTGTAATCTAAGTATCTGCGCAAGAAATCAGGAAGAGCTTCAGAAAGCGGCTAAAGAACTCGAAACTGATGATGTTCGTGTACTTCCGGTAACCGCGGATTTAACCAATGAAACTGATATTCAAAAACTGGTTGATTCTACAAGCGAGGAATTTGGCAGAATTGATATTCTGATCAATAATGCCGGCACGATCGGAAATCCAGGGACCCTTGAGCAGGTTTCGGTATTGGACTGGAAAGATCTTTTTGAATTGAATGTATTTGCCGTGGTAGCCCTCACTCAAAAAGTGATTCCATTTATGAAAAAGGGGCAATGGGGACGTATTATCAATATTTCCTCCGAAAATGGGGAACAGCCCTATCCCGATATGATACATTACAATGCTTCCAAAGCAGCACTCAATAATTTTTCCAAGGCACTTTCCAAACAATATGCCGAAGACGGGATTTTGGTCAATACCGTGAGCCCGGCTTTTATTGAAACGCCACTCGTACATTCGATGATGAAACAAATGGCTGATGAACAAGGAATTACTAAAGAAGAAGCGGTCAAACAATTTCTGAAAAATAATCGTCCGCATATCGAACTCAAACGGGCAGGCACGATAGAAGAAGTGGGCGCGCTGGTGGCTTTCTTAGCCTCAGAAAAAGCATCCTTTATCAATGGAGCGAATTATCGGGTCGATGGTGGTTCAGTGGCAAGTATGTGAGTTTTGACGACTGACCGCGGAGGCTGTGAAAAAACTATAAGTCAAATTCATTTGCCTTAAATAATTTAGGCGCTTCGCGCAATTTCGCTTTGCTTACCCACTCTCATTCTCCCGAAAGGATGCGGGACAAGTTCTCCCTTTCACGGATAAATCCGCGACAGGGAGAGAGGCTCTTCAACAAAATTCTAAAATGATTAAAAAATTAAGGTGCCTTGTCGGTAGTAGTATTATTTTTTCACAGCCTCCGCGGACGATGGACGACAGAAGCTCATATTTCCATATTAAATTCTTTTATTCTCTAATGGAGTTAATTACAAATTAATTGAATCTCAAAGATTTTTTTCATACTGTCTTCCAATCAAATTTTCTTTTTAGATCATTCATCCCGTGAAAAGGTATAATTCCATCATGCTGAAGGCGTCCGACAATAATACCGGGTGATATTTGAAGATGATGTGCGAAAGCTTTAACATCATCTTTGCTTAAGGGTATATTTTCTTTGAGCTTTTTATATTCTTTTAGAGGTATTAAGGTATCGGAGGCAAATTCGTTTGCTTCTTCCTCAATCTCATTAATATTATCATTGTCACTATAATCATCCAAAAAAGTGGCTTTCTTGCTATGTTTTAAAAGATGTGCTGCCTCGTGAAAAAAAGAAAACCAAAAATGGTCATCAGTTTTATAACGTAAACTAAGTTGTATTAAAGCTTTATCAGGACGCAACCATCGGGCAAGCCCACTTGTTCTGCATTTGGGATATTGAGGCACAAGCACAAAAGCCACACCAGATTCGGCACATAAATGTTGCATTTTTTTTATAAATACACCCGGCTTTTCCGTAGTTAAATGTCTAATAGCATTTAGTGCTTTTTTAAAATTCTGAGCATTAAACGTGAAAGTATCAATTTCTTCAGCCAATAGCTCGCCTTCTTTAATCCATGCTGCTAAATGACCCTTGACCAATGAATGTGACTCGGATTTTCGAAAAAGGTATTGGGTATTTTGAAAATAAACTGGTTCGATCCGGCTTAAATGATTTACAGAATAATACGACATTACTTCTTTTACCTGCGTAATTTTATCCTTTGTTTTTGATATATGATTCCTTTTTCGAAGATCTCGTAATGGTAGGTCTTCTAATAAAGGAATTTGCTTCTGCAATACCTTAATCTCCTCTTTTTTTGCGATATATTCTTGGTATCTGGATTCTCTATTCAACCAGAATATTGCCGGTAATCCTAAAACATTTTCTAATTGAACGGCTGTTTCGGGTGTAATTTGCGTTTTACCGTGAATTATTTCACTAATGGTTTTCAATGGTCGTATCATCCTTTCAGAAAGCTCACTTTGAGTCATTCCTTTCGCTTCTAATATTTCCTGCAAAGTTACACCCGGTGAAGTAACCGTATCGGGTTGATATGGATAAATATTTTCAGACATAATTTTCAGTGATAATTCTCAATTTCAATAACTAATATTTTGGCGACTTTGCTTAAATCTAATCCTCCATCAGCTAATTCTGGTAAAGGATTATGGTTGGGTTTGATTATTAAACGCTTCAGATGCTCGACATCAATAGCATACTGACCTTTTCTTTTCCCCTTAAGCGGATGCAAACGTGTATGCGGTAAAAATTTAATACTGTCAAGACTCGGTAAATCGGTTAGTTCATCTAATCTTGCCCTGATTTTATCAGCACATATTTGCCCAAATGTTTGGACACATCTTTTATAAGAATTACACTGATTTTGAAGTTTTTTTGTTTTAAATGATACTTCCCCTCGTTACTTTTATTACCGCTTAGCGTTAAGAAATAAATTCATTATTATGAAATGTATTTATTTAACGTGAGTTCGATATAATTATAGGAATAAATATGGGCTTGTTTTGTTTCATATCTACGTTTATAAGATCTCTCACCCAAAAAGCGGGTTCGAGATGACGCTTTTGGGTGATATTCCAAAATTTTACCATCCGCTATAGCCCTTTTGCGTCATTTCGAGTGGAAGGAGAAATCTTCAGAGTCAAGTAACCACTTAAAGACGCTTTTTAAAATGATTTTATCTCGAACTCATGTTAAATAGATCATTTGATCATTCTACCATTTCCTGCTCACGCATACTTTGTAA
>DATFMK010000481.1:0-20154 GCA_035267005.1 Balneolales bacterium | reverse complement strand
GGCCAGCGAAATAAGTAGAAGATCACTCGTTCAAACTGGCACAATGATCTCCGAAATACCTGGCACAACATGCTCCGAAATGGGTGGCACAATGACCCCCGAAATAGCCAATGCATTACAACAACATAGAATCCTAACAATCAAAAGTTAATGCTGAAATAAATGAGAAATGTTATAATATTCCTATATCATATATCGAATGAAAGCTAAATATCTAAATGTATTTAATCAAATTTACTTATTAATTATTACATATCTATCTATTATATATACGGATAACGAATTTAAAGAAATCAGGGTATTATTAAATTGACGAATTATGTGTTACAAAAAGGAAAGGAAATATTAAATATAAATAAGACAATATTATCCTAAATATACGAAGGTTGATGATGGGAACTTATATCTATTTAATTTTTACTCAATAAAAGAATAGAAACATGAAAACAATATGATAAGAGATATATACTGATTTATTAAAAGATATTTTTATTTGTTTAATTGTTCTACAATTGAGGTGAGCATTCGAATTTGTTGATTCTGTAATTCTATCAATTTAATTAATTTATTATCGTTTATTTCATCAATATGTTCATGTATTTGGGAAATCTCCAATTCCGCTTTTAAATTAACTTCATAATCATTAGCGGCATCTAAACGGTCCTTAGCAGCCTGACGATTCTGTGACATCATGATAACAGGTGCTTGTATGGCCGCTAACATGGACAAAAAAAGATTCAAAAGGATGTAAGGATAGGGATCAAATGCTTCATTTTTTTGAATAAGAATAAATGAATTCAAAGCAATCCAACATAAGAGGATTAAAGCGAAAATGATAATAAATGTCCAGGATCCGCCAAAAGTTGCCACTTTGTCCGCAATACGCTCGCCAAATGTTAAGGTCTCGTCATATTCTTTGTTAATATTTCTACTTATGTGAAGATGATTTTGAATGCGTTCGATTACCTTTTTCTCATTATTACTTAGTGAACTGAATCCTTTACCTAATAATCTTTGTGCGAGTTCCAATTTCCCGTTTTTCATAACTATTCTAAAAATTTTGAGATGTTAATGATTCAATATTATAAAAGGACAAAATCATTTTGTTATATAATAACAAATGAATATTGTCCTTTTATACATTTTGTTAGAATAATTCTATAAAAAATTCTGAAAAACTACTTATCTATAATCTTATTCCACTCATCAATATTCTGTTTTTGACTTTCAAATAATTTTGAAAAATCTCCGGATATTGTAACCTCATTAATAGAATCACCTTGTGTAATACTATTTACGATCTTTTGATCATCATCATCGATAACAGTACCAAAGATCGTGTGATGATCATCGAGCCATGGAGTAGGGACATGTGTGATAAAAAATTGGCTGCCATTTGTATTCGGACCCGCATTCGCCATGGAAAGACATCCGGGGCGATCATGTCGTAACTCTTTATCAAATTCATCCTCGAATTGATAACCTGGTCCGCCTCGACCATCACCAAATGGGCAACCACCTTGTATCATGAAATTCGGTATTACACGATGGAAAGTCAGACCATCATAAAAATTATGTTTGGCAAGGTTAATGAAATTAGCAACGGTGACCGGCGCCGAATCAGGAAATAAGGTCAATTTTATATCTCCCTTCGAAGTGTTTATAACAGCTTCTATGGATTCATTCATACTCATAAAAAATGTATTAAGTTAATTTTTAGAAGAAATAAAGTTTATAAAAATAATAACTCAGTGTCGGCCTAAAAATTCTCCTTAAATTTATAAGAAGGATATGCAAAACCGTTCTGTTGCCCAATAGCTGCATTTTCACGACTTTGAAATCCATGAATCCCGAAAGCATTCGGGATGCTACGGTTTCGAAGTCGCTCAGGCTTTGATATTGAACAAAATCCCTGGTTTTGCAAAGCCATCTATAACAGCTGAATAAATAAGCTCAGAAAAAAGTTATGATTTTATCTAAAGGCTTTTTCGTGATGTCAGGTACATGGGCGTCAACAGCGGGATACCCAACGACCAAAAGTAAAAATGGTTTTTCGTTTTTAGGTCTATGTAATATCTCATTTAAGAAATTCATGGGACTTGGGGTATGTGTCAGAGAAACTAATCCTGCTTGATGAATTGCGGTTATCAACATTCCGGTAGCTATACCGACCGATTCTTTGACATAATAATGTTTTTCTGTACTTCCGTCTTCCCGGATTCCATAATTCTCACTAAAAATAGTGATTAGATACGGAGCCTCTTCGAGAAAAGGTTTATGTTCATCGGTACCTAAAACTTCCAGATCAGTGAGCCATTCTTCCGGAGCTCTGTGATGATAAAATTCCCATTCTTCTTTTTCCGCTTCTTCTCTGATTTTCTTTTTAACTTCCGGATCACTGATCACAACAAAATGCCATGGTTGCTTGTTTGCTCCATTTGGAGCAGTAGCCGCGGTCTTTATGCAGTTAATAATGACCTGTTTAGGAACGGATTTATTAGAAAATTCCCGAACTGTTCTCCTTTTTTTCATCATTTCATAAAAAGAGGAAGAACGATGAATAAGATCTTCCGGCTGTATCTTACGAAAATCTGGTAAAGGGATGAATTTAGGTTTATTCATAAAGGTAAATGACTATAAGCTTTTTAATTTAAAATAAAGATATCATAGGGATTAATCATTAAAATTTAAGGAACCTTATCCCAATGAGTTGCATGGTCTAAATTTTTTGGAAAAATTAATAAGCGTATATGATCATATATATGAAGAGCGAATGCTTCATTTATCTTAGAAGCAAAATAATTAATAGAGATGATTTAAATTATTGACTTGTCTATATTGGGTTACAAGAAACAAAGGAGATTCATATGTTTTGGTAATAAAAAAACTTGAAGCATATGACTATTTGAGTAAAAAAAGAGGATATTATTTGCACTATAATAATAAATCAATATTATATTGATAAGC
Source organism: Balneolales bacterium (assembly GCA_035267005.1). GTDB lineage: Bacteria > Bacteroidota > Rhodothermia > Balneolales > DATFMH01 > DATFMH01. The sequence goes on along the minus strand of DATFMK010000481.1, from coordinate 17,187 downwards.
TATTTATATTAAATGATTTATGTATGTATAGATATTTAACACTTAACTAATCTAAAAAGAGTATTATGAAAAAAAATCCATTCTGGAAGGTAGTGGGGGTTGTTGTTCTTTCAATAAGCTTATTTGCTGCATGTAACCAATCGGATAAAACACGTGATAATAGTGACGGGTTAAATCTGACAAATTTGGATACAACCGTGAGCCCGACACAAGATTTTTATGAATATGCCAATGGGGGTTGGATTAAAAGCAACCCGGTTCCACCGTCCAAAAGTGCATGGACGAGTTTCAGCATACTGCAAGAGCATAATAATAACGTCCTGAAAAGCATACTGAAAAACTCAATTTCGGATGATGCTCCTGGGAATAGCACAGAGCAAAAAGTCGGTGATTTTTATAAAAGTGGCATGGATACCCTGCAGATTGGTAAACAAGGTATGAAACCTGTGGAACCGATTTTAAGTCAAATAGCTAAGATCGATAACAGAGTAAACTTATTAAACACTATTGCTGAATTACGTCAGGAAGGTGTTGGCGCAATGTATAGTTTCCATGTAAGTCAGGATGATAAGGAAGCGACCAAAATGGCCGCCTATTTAGGTCAGGGTGGATTGGGACTGCCAGACAGAGATTATTATTTAAAGACGGATAAAAGGTCCGAACAAGTTCGAAAAGCGTATGTCAAACATATTGCTAAAATGTTCGAATTGATGGGAGAAAAACCGGCACAATCTGAAAAAGATGCCAAAACAATTATGGATATCGAGACTAATCTCGCCAAACATTCCATGACAAGAGTAGAGCGAAGAGATCCCGATAATGTTTATCATAAAATGACCATCGAACAGCTGGAAAAAATAACGCCTGATATAAATTGGAATCAGCATTTCAAAAAAATGGGTGTTACCGGATTGAAAACGGTAATTGTTTCACAGCCAAAATTTATGTCCAATTTGAATAACATGCTTAAAGATGTAAGCATAGCAAATTGGAAGGTTTATTTGAAATGGCATACCATCAATAGCGCGGCTCCCTTTTTGAGTAAGAAGTTCGAAGATGAAGATTTCAATTTCTATGGAAAAGTGCTGAGCGGCAGGAAGAAGATCGAGCCGAGATGGAAACGGGTATTACGTACAGAAAATCGGGCCATTGGTTTTGCGTTAGGAAAATTATATGTAAAGAAAGCATTTCCGCCCGAAGCTAAGCAAAAAGCCATGGAAATGATCAACGATATCAAATCGGCTTTTCGTGATCGCATTCAAAATATTTCTTGGATGAGCGATAGTACCAAGCAAAAAGCATTGAATAAATTACAAGCTTTAATTCCTAAAATCGGTTATCCTGATAAATGGAGAGATTATTCTTCACTTAAAATTACAGATGCTTCCTATTTTACGAATGTGCTGAATGCCAATAAATATGCGTATAATCGCATGATCAATAAATTGGGAAAACCAGTGGATCGTAACGAGTGGTTCATGACTCCACAAACGGTAAATGCCTATTATAGTCCGAACAAGAACGAAATTGTATTTCCGGCCGGAATTCTTCAGCCACCATTTTTTGATCCAAAGGCAGATGCTGCACTCAATTTTGGAGGAATGGGAGCTGTAATTGGTCATGAAATGACGCATGGATTCGATGATCAGGGTAGTAAATATGATAAGAATGGAAATTTACACGATTGGTGGACCAAGCAAGATCGTAAGAATTTCAATGAAAGAGCCCAAAATCTTGTAAATGAATATTCTGATTTTGTGGTATTGGATAGTCTGCATATTAACGGAAAGCTTACTTTAGGTGAAAATATTGCGGATAACGGTGGTGTTTCATTGGCTTATGCCGCTTTACAAAAGTATTATCAAAAACATGGAAAACCGGACAAGATTCAGGGTTTCACACCCAATCAACGATTTTTCTTAGCATGGGCGCGAATCTGGGAGGCTAACATGACCCCCGAAAGTCTGGAAAACAGATTGCGTGTCGATCCACATTCTCCAGGGAAATTCCGCGTAAATGGCGTTGTTAGAAATATGCCGGCATTTTATAAAGCATTTAATGTTGTAAGTAGGGACAGCATGTATACCGCACCCGCTAGACGGGCCAATGTTTGGGCAGCCGGCTAATTGTTTGAAATACATAATAGATGAAAAGCGTCTTCGAACAGAAGGCGCTTTTTTTGTTGATTTTATCGTCCTCGTTTATTCCAAAGTGCAAATCAAGAGTTAAAATACTCGTAATTTAATTGTTCGTGGGTTTTATAGAGGATATTCAACTGAAATTTTTAGAAAATGATCATATGAAGAAAATAATCATCAAACTGTTAATGTTGTCGTTGTCAGTGGTTTTCATTGGAGTTTCATGTTCGAAACAAAACTCAAAAGCTAAACAAGGTAAAGACGATACTCACGGCTTAAATCTTGCTGATATGGATACTACGGTGAGTCCGGGCATGAATTTTTATCAATATGCGGATGGGGGCTGGCTGAAGTCTCATCCGGTACCGGCCGACAGAAGTTCTTATTCGAGTTTATATCAATTGGTCGAAAATAATAACAGGATTTTAAAATCTATTCTTGAAAATGCCTCCCAATCACATGCCCCTGAAGGATCCGTGCAGCAAAAAGTAGGTGATTTTTTTGCCAGTGGGATGGATACGTTATCGATACAAAAGGTTGGATTATCTCCAATCGAACCTTTATTAAAACGATTGAATACGATTAATAATCGTTCTGATCTGTTAAGAATGGCTGCCAGGTTACGTACAGAAGGATTTGGAAGTATGTACGGCTTTTATGTTAATCAGGATGATAAAAATGCAACAAAGATGGCTGCATATATCGCTCAGGGAGGTTTGAGTTTGCCCAATAAAGGGTATTACTTAAAAAATGATAAACGTTCTAAAAAGATACGTCATGAGTTTATTGAACATGTTACTAAAATGTTCGAATTGATGGGGGAAACTGCTAAACAGGCAAAACAAAAATCACAAATCGTGATGAATATTGAGACACGGCTCGCTCGTCATTCAAAAACCCCCGTTCAGCTTCGTGACCCAGAGTCGAATTATCATAAAATGTCGCTGGGTAATCTATATAAATTGGCGCCGAATATTAATTGGAAACAGCACTTAAATGAAATGCACATAAACCATATTCAATCGGTTATCGTTGGTCAGCCGGCGTTTATGAGTAATCTCAATAACATGTTACAGAATGTAAGCATTGAGCAATGGAAAGTATATTTAGCCTGGCATATTATTGATTCTGCAGCACCCTATTTGAGTAGCCAATACGAAGAAGAAAATTTTAAATTTTACGGTAAAGAATTGAATGGTCAGCAGAAAATGCGTCCGCGTTGGAAACGAGTCTTGAGCGCCGTTAATCGTGGGGTAGGTTTTGACCTGGGAAAATTATATGTAAAACGTGCTTTTCCACCGGAAGCAAAAGCCAAGGCACTCGAAATGGTCAATGATATAAGAGACGCTTTTAAAGAACGCATACAGAATTTAGATTGGATGAGTCCTGAGACGAAAAAATTAGCTGTTCACAAATTAGAAGCCATCGTCACCAAAATTGGCTATCCGGACAAGTGGCGTGATTATTCAGAGCTTAAGATTACTCGTGATTCCTATATTGGTAATGTCATGAGATCGAATGTATTTGCATATAATCGCATGATCAACAAATTGGGGAAACCCGTCGATCGTACGGAATGGCAGATGACACCGCAAACGGTAAATGCTTATTACAATCCTAATATGAATGAAATTGTATTCCCGGCCGGCTTTTTGCAGCCACCGTTTTTTGATCCAAAGGCCGATGCTGCTTTAAATTATGGTGAAATGGGCGTGGTAATGGGACACGAAATGACGCATGGCTTTGATGATCAGGGGAGTCAATATGATGCGAAAGGGAACTTGCATAATTGGTGGACAAAAGAAGATCGAAAGAGATTCAATAAAAGGGCTCAGGCCTTGGTCCATGAATATGATCAGTTTGTCGTACTTGACAGTTTACACCTGAATGGAAAACTAACCGTTGGTGAAAATATAGCTGATAATGGCGGTTTGTCATTAGCCTTTGCCGCTTTGCAAAAGTATTATCAAAAACACGGAAAGCCAGGTAAGATTCAGGGTTTTTCACCCAATCAACGCTTTTTCCTGGCTTATGCGAGAATTCAGAAAGCGAATTATCGACCGGAATTACTTGAAAACTTAATACGGACCAATCCACATTCTCCGGCAAAGTATAGATTGATAGGGGCGATCGAAAACATGTCTCAGTTTTATACCGCATTTAATATTAAAAAAGAAGATAGCCTGTATGTGGCACCTGATAATAGGGCCAATGTTTGGGCGGCACAATAATCTTAATCCGAATTATTCACGTAACTAACAAGAACTAATACAATCCTATTGTAAATAAAGTAGCTTATAAAAAATAAATCGATCCTCGACTTCGGGGACACAAAAAAAGCTGTGAAATTTTACCGTCCTCTGCGTTGAAGTTCAAAAAGCTTATTCAACGTAACTTTTACGTTTCATGCGTATTTTGAACTTCGTCTTGATCACGACTAAATTTCTTGGTGAATAATCCTGGTTAACGAAAAAGAGCGCGGAATATGGCCAAATCTAACGAATTTGCAGTAGATTTATTTAGGTCCATCTATCAGTAAAATAAAAAAAGGCATCCTGTTATCGGGATGCCTTATTCTATAATAAAATATTTATTATAGAAAATGGTATGTAAAAAATGTTAGGTTAAGAAAGGATAACCACTTCTTGAGCTTGTAATCCTTTTTCACTTTGTGCAACAGTAAATTCGACTCGTTGTCCTTCTTCCAGGTTTTTAAAACCATCATCCTGTATTTCGCTGTAATGAACAAATACATCATCACCTTCATCTCTGGATATAAAACCATATCCTTTATCTTTGTGGAACCATTTAACTGTTCCTAATTCGCGATCTGCCATTTTAAAATACTTCTAAAATTGAATTGATATTTTCTTTCTTGTTTAAAAATTATGGATACAATTAAAATTTTGTAGCCGCTTAATTTATAAACATACATTAATTATAAAGTTTTTATGTATATAATCAAATTCAATGTGTAATTGATTTCTATTAATTTGTAAAAAATGCTTAAGTAGGGTTAATATATGTTCAGATTTTGTAGAAAGAATACAAATTTTACTGAAAAATGAATTTTTCAGTAAAAATACTTTGAATTTGCCCATCATATATATAGATTTGCGGGTGTAGGAAGTATAACTAGGATTATTGATCCGGTATTTACTTATTAAACATTTGTTTAACGGTATTTATAAAAAAATAAGTAATTAGCGACAAGGAGCAATTTTTTATGGAAACCAATGTATTAGCGGCGGCTATGGGTTATGCTGCACTTGCCGGAGTAGCAGGGGCTGTAGTAATGCTTGTATTAATTTATGTCTCTAAAATTTTTGGATTTAAAGCTGATCTGCCTTATATCATGGGTACATTTTTTGTGAGTCCTGATAATAAAGCAGGGGCATATAGCTTAGGATTTATTATTTACTTCATTATTGGGGCGTTGTGGAGCATGTTTTTTGTAGTCCAAATGATGGGACTTACACAGCCTCCTCAATGGTGGTTAGGAATTATCTATGGTTTTGCGAGTGGATTTTTATCAAGTGTACTCTTAGGCACTATGGTAGATGATCATCCTAATATGGGTAAAGATAAAGCTATCTCTGATCCCGGCATGTTCGTTTCAAAATGGGGACTTGGTAATACTACCACCTATTTTGCACTTCACGTTATTTTTGGCTTGGTTACCATGTTAGCTTATATCCATTTTCATGGTGTAACACATGTACCAAGAGTTTCTAAGCCGATATTTTAAGAGACTATAATATATTTTGATTATATAAGAAGCCCCTCATTTATAATATGTGGGGCTTCTTTTTTGATTTTGCCTATAAGGTAAATTCTGAATGATGAATATAATCTTACTTAGAATTTAAGGCTTCCAATTCCTCCCAGCGATCATATGCCTCCGTCAACGCTTTTTCTATAGTTTCGAGTTGATCGTTCATGTCAACAATCTCATCGCCATTTTTCTGATAAAATTCAGGATCTCCGAGTTTTTCATATATCACTTTTTGTTGCTGTTCCAGCTCTTCTATTTGTTGTGGGATTTTTTCCAGCTCTTTTTTTTGTTTATAACTTAATTTTTTCTCAGTTTTTTTCTTCCCTTTTTTGCGATGTTTGGTATCTGACTTTTCAGCCTTCTTTTTAGGCGGTTCCGAAATATCCTTTCTTTGTCGAAGCCAGTCATCGTATCCTCCAACATATTCTTTAACATTTCCCACTCCCTCAAAAACAATGGTACTGGTTACAACATTATTTAAAAATTCCCGGTCATGACTCACCATAATGAGAGTACCGGGATAGTCGAGTAATAACTCTTCCAATAATTCCAGGGTTTCTATATCTAAATCGTTAGTAGGTTCGTCCATGACGATTACATTGGAAGGCTTGGTAAATAACCTGGCTAACAGAACTCTATTCCTTTCTCCTCCCGAAAGCACGGAAACCGGACTCAGTGATCTGTCTGGTGTAAATAGGAAATCTTTTAAATAACTTATAATATGCTTGTTTTGCCCATTTATCGTAATCGTGTCTTTTCCTTCTGAAACATTCTCACGAACCGTTTTATCATTATCCAACTGTTGTCGTAATTGATCGAAATAGACGATTTCAAGATTTGTGCCGAGCCGGACATTTCCTTGATCTGGTTGTAGTTTTCCGAGTAAAATGCGTAATAAAGTGGTTTTTCCGGATCCGTTACTGCCAATAATACCTATTTTATCACCGCGCGTAATGGTAGTTGAGAAATTTTTGACAATGGGTTTTTCATCATAACTGAAAGAGATGTTTTTTGCCTCAATCACCCGGTTACCTGATCTGTTGGCTTCATTCACTTGCATTGAGACGGTTCCTTGTCGTTCACGTCGGGCTTTTCTCTCTTCCCGCATTTTGAGCAAAGCGCGAACCCTTCCTTCATTACGCGTTCTTCTCGCCTTAATGCCTTTTCTCAGCCAGATCTCTTCTTCTTTAAGTTTCTTATCAAATTTGGCTTGATGTTGTTCTTCTGATTCGAGATAAGCTTCTTTTCTTTTTAAAAAGGTATCATAATCACATTCCCAGTCAAATAACCGTCCACGTTCCAATTCAACGATTCTTGTAGCAAGCTTCCTGAGAAAAACACGATCGTGAGTTACAAAAAGAATGGTTCCGGAATAATGCTGAAGATAATTTTCAAGCCAATCGATGGAATCGATATCAAGATGATTGGTCGGCTCATCAAGGAGAAGAATATCTGGTGAGGTAACCAAGGCTTTGGCCAGTAATACCCGACGTTTCATTCCGCCTGAAAGTGTCTCAAAATCAGCGTCGGCATTCAGATTCATTCGGGAGATGACTTCCTCAATTTTTTGATTCATCTGCCAGCCGTCTACTGATTCGATGCGTCTTTGTGCTTTATCAAGTTGATTTAACAGATCACTATTTGAATGGACACTTAACTCATGAGTTAAGCGATGATAATCCGTTAACAGCGTACCGATTTTTTCTAATCCATTAGCAACAATATCAAAAACAGTCCCTTCAACATTATGAGGGACTTTCTGCTCAAGTCGGGCAATTTTTATATGATTTTTGAAATCAATCGCCCCCACACTCGGATTGAGATCACCAGCAATTAATTTCAGTAGTGTTGATTTGCCGGCACCATTTCTGCCCAAAAGACAAACTTTTTCTCCTTCTTCTATTTGAAAATTGACTTCATCCAATAAAAGCGGACCGCCAAATCCGATACTTACATCTTTAATATTAATAAGCGCCATAAAATTAGAGTAATCTTAAAATCTAAATCTTGTAGATATATCAATAATAATTAAGCGAAAGGTAAAGGTATTGTAAAAAACCTTATAAACAAACGAAAAGATCATATTCTTTATGATAGAGAAATATAACAATAGATCATCGTATCTTAATGGAAAGATGATTTAATTAAGTAAAATCTTAATGGATGTTATCCAGTATGTTAAACACAATGAGTTAAAGTACATTCTATATTTATTAATGAGATTAGAATAAAATCCACTTCTAAAATATTACTAATAAAGAGAGTCCACCGATTATCAATATTATGATTATAGATAGGATCAATGGATAACTATTTTTTAAACCTGCAATAAAGAGAAAAATAAAACCTTTGACAAGGGTATTTACACTTGCGGCTAAAAAGATGGCTATTGCAGCAACATTTATGAGCAGTGTGCCAATTGTCATCCGGGATACAGATAATGTGATTGCATCAACATCCGCCAATCCAGATACGGACGAAAGGAGATATAAACCCGCATCACCAAACCAGGTTCGGAAAGCGGTTGAAAAAAATATGATGATACTAAGCAGTAAACCGAATTTTAATGCTGTGGACAAACGAAAAGGGTTATCCACTATGATGGGTTCTGAGGTATCCTGACCTTTCTTATTTTTCCAAAACCAAAAGGCACTCCAGTATGCGGTTGCAGCCATGAGAGCGAATGGTAGTGAAAGCGGAAGTAAAAGATGTGGGTTAATTACAGCGATAATTAACAGGATACGGGGAAACATGGTACCTGTGGCAACAAGAACTCCGGCAGTGAGAATATTGGTATGTTTATGCTCGCGAATCAGCCGGGCAAAATTGAGTGTAATAACCGTTGATGAAACCAAACCACCAAATAAACTTGTAAAAAGCGTTCCTCGTTCTTCGCCGGCAATTTTTATAGCAAAATAACCAATGAAGGAAAGTCCGGCTACCAGAACCACCATCCACCAAATTTCGTATGGATTGAGCGCATTCCAGGGACCAAACCCTTTATTGGGGAGAACGGGTAAAATAACAACTGAAATCAAAAGGAGTTTAAGGATGGCGTTTAATTCAATCGGTTCAAGTTTTTTTATCCATCGATGTAAAACAGGTTTTAAACTCAATAAAACCGTTGTCACCACGCCCGCCGAAGCTGCTATCACTGTTTGTCCTTTCACAGATAATGCTCCAAGTGCAAAGGTGATAAGCCCGGCTACTACAGTAGTAATTCCTACATCATGATGTTCCCTGATGCTCAAAATATGACCGGCGATTAATGTTGCAGAGAAAGCAAGGAATGCGAATCCAAGTAAAATGATACCCAAATCGGAAGCTAATAACGTCCATAATCCACCTAATAAGCCAATAAGACCAAATGTTCGGATACCAGCCAATCGTGTGCCTTCGACGGCTGTCCGTTCCTGCCAGCCCCGCTCAAGTCCGATCAGAAAACCAATAGCAAGCGCTAATCCGAGCCGAAATAGAGTCTCAACCAAATGGATCCCCTCCTAATTGATAATCGCCTTTAAGTTACTATATGAAATATAATAACTTATAGGCGATTATTCACTATTTCATTGCTAAAGGGCATTAATTTGCAAAGTGAATGAAATAGGGGATAGGATCTGTCACAAAAGCTATGTTATTCCTGGTTATTTATTCTTTGAATTTTTGCGTTTATCTCTAACATAAATAGCTTTTCCCGGAGCATTGTCGGCCGATCGTTCATCAATATCGAATAATTTGGTTGCGCTTATGAGCTCACCAAGTTTTTTGTAACCGTAATTACGAGGATCAAATTCGGAAGATTTATTGGCGATATTTTGACCGACATTGCCTAAATAAGCCCAGCCGCTCTCATCTGCAGAATCTTCAACAGCATTACGAAGCAGGTTAACCAACTTGGTATCTCTTTTAAGCTGATTGGTATTTTTCCGCTGAGAACTGACCACACTCTCATCTTCTTTACGCAAAATTTCAGTGTATATGAATTTATCACAAGCGCCGACAAATGGCTGTGGCGTTTTCTTTTCTCCGAATCCATAGACCGTTAATCCAGCTTCTCTAATTCGAGATGCCAATCGAGTGAAATCACTATCACTTGAGACAATACAAAACCCATCAAGTTTTTCAGTATAAAGTAAGTCCATGGCGTCTATCATCATGGCACTATCTGTTGAATTTTTGCCAACCGTATAATTGAATTGTTGAATGGGCTGTATGGCGTATTCCAGTAAAAGTTCTTTCCAGCTATTTAGTTGAGGTTTAGTCCAATCGCCATATATACGTTTTACACTGGCAATACCATATTTGGCAATCTCTTCAATGAGTCCATCTATAATGGATGGAGGAGTGTTATCCGCATCAATTAGCATGGCCAGTTTATGCTGTCTATCATTATTGTTTTGTTTCATAAAGGGAATTGTTTGACTAAACTTTGAATAGCTTTCATGTTATCTTTTTCAGAATGCAAAAAAACTTACTTATATACAACGATCAAAATAATTTATAATGGGATGTTTACACAGATATTCCTGCCGTATATCCGCTCGACCAGGCCCATTGAAAATTGAAACCGCCAATTCTGCCATCGACGTCACAAATTTCACCGCAGAGATAAAGTCCGTGACATTTTCTTGATTCCATTGTTTTCAGATTTATTTGATCTAAAGGGACACCACCGGCTGTAACTTCCGCATATTTGAAACCTCTGTCTCCTGATACCGGGAGTTCACATTGCGTAACGATTTTAATGAAAGCTTTACGTTTTTGTTTGGGGATTTGATCGATTTGCTGGGAAGAAGAGACGTTGACTTCCTGACAAAGAATCTTAAGTAATCGATCAGGTAACCAATCACCTAACAACGATGAAATTGATTTATGTGGCTGTTCAAGCAAATATTTTTGAAGTTTTTGAAATGAAAATTCTGGTAAGAAGTTTATGACAAGTTTCGAATCCGCCTGTTCCATTTTGTGTGACTTATAGTAACGGCTGATATTTAGAACGGATGGTCCGGATAATCCAAAATGGGTGAGAAGGGTAGAATCTGTAAAAGATTTCAACACTTTCCCATTTGCGGTCTGAACTTCCAATGAAGCTGGAATAGTAACTCCTGATAGTGAACAAATGAAGTGGTCATTAGGCAATGTTAGAGGAACAAGCGAGGGAAATATGCGAGGTGTCAAAGTATGACCGAGTGATTTTGCTAAGAGGTATCCATGCCCATCTGAACCGGATTTTGGCAGACTTTTACCGCCGGTTGCTAATATTACTTTTGAGGCAATGAATTTATCACCGGAATGGGATGATAGATTAAAACCTTTATCACACCTTATTATTTTTTCAACTCTTAATGGGTGAATAAGGGAAATGTTGTTTTTATGAAGTTCAGATAATAATGCTTGTAAAACGGTCTTTGCTTTATCGGTTACCGGAAATAATTTGCCTGTTTCTTCACGTTTTAACTCAATACCTATTTCCTGAAAGAATGAAATTGTCTTATTAACATCAAAACGACGTAATACTTTTTTGATAGCGTTGCGTGATGATCCGGCATAATCATCAGGATCTATTTTATAATGGGTTACATTGCAACGACCACCACCGGCTACCAAGATTTTGGCTCCCGGTTTTTTGGCTCCATCCACGATAATTATTTTTTTGCCAGGATTATTTCGACCAGCCCAAATACCCGCCATCATGCCGGCAGCTCCGGCACCGACTATAACGACATCCACCTCCGATACCATAAATTATTTTTAAATAAACGTTTTGAGGTTAATTATGTGAATTCGATTTAAGAAAATTTTGTATTTAACGTGAGGTTTGGATAAGAATCGCAGAGTTGCAATAATTACATTGAGAATACGACCTGTGAAAACATGACCTATCTTGACGACGGACGACGGACCATCGACGACACAGAGCTGTTTTGATGCATAAAACATGATTCGGATACCGAACTCACGTTGATTATACGGTTTTTCAGAATAAATAATGTTTAATTAATATCAGAGCATTTGTCGGTTGTCGGTGGTCATAGAATAATCTAATTTAACAGCTACTTTTATTAAGCAGATAGATTTTAAGCTTAAACGAACCTCACGTTAAATAGGTAGTAATTCTATAATCATCATAAATATAACTTGTCCGGGAATTATTAGATAGGGGCATGTCAGAAATAGTTATACGAGTTGCAAAATGGTCGTGACAGTCAAAATTGTCAGACCAAATCATGTGTCACCGATTCAATATCCCAAACAATTCTTCACGTTTCATATAAAGATTCATGGATTGGCCGACAGCAGCCTCCAATATATCATTCCTCAGGGCTTCTAATGTTTCGTTAATGAAATCCGCAACGGGCATTCCACCGTGAGATTGCGATGGATCAGAGCGGAAATCATGTCCCAATTCGGTATCCACAGAAGGGGGAATGATCTCGAATACTTTCACAAAACTATCTTTAAGTTGATGCCGCAGTGACAACGTAAAAGAATGAAGCGCTGCTTTTGTGGCACAGTAAATCGGCATGGTAGCAAGAGGAGTGAATGCAAGCCCGGAGGATATGTTAATGATCGCTGCGTCACTACGCCTGTTTAAGTATCCGGCAAATAATGAGGCCAGATGAATGGGAGCATAGAAATTAATATCGGTTTCTTTTTTTACACGATCCATGTCTACAGGGTGAGTAAGGTCAGTTTTGAGCTGAATACCTGCGTTGTTTATCAATACATTAATATCCGGATAATTTTTAATCGTCCACTCGAACAATGCTCTCCTTTCATCATCAATAGATAAATCAGCAACTCGAATTATGATGTTCGGGTGTTGTTCTTTTATCTGGTGAAGACGTTCTTTCCGTCGCCCGCATATGATAACATGATTGTCAGTGGATAGAAAAGCTTCAGCAAATCCCAAACCGATACCGGAGGTGCCACCTGTAATTAAAATAGTGTTTCCTGATAATTCCATGATCTCTTAACTGATGTTGAGGTGCAATCTGTTTTGGCAATACCAATCGGTAATATTAAACCTTAAATCCTGTTTGTTCATTCCATTATCATCGTTTTAATCATGAAAAATACCTTCTGAAATGCGGATGAAACCAAATTAGCGGAATAAATAGTACCCATTTATTATTACGGGTATATCAACTTTCGCCATAACCCCGGAACTTAAAATTCTGGTTTCTATTAAAAGCTTTAGCTGTAAAGATGTCGTTTTTTTACAATTAAACGATTTCGGAGGACGCTAATTTTCATTTGTAAACTAAATCCAAAGAAAAATCAGATACAAATGAAAACATTGTTTGACAACCAGACTAAAGTCGTTTTCGATGAACAAATACAACTGACAACGATTAATGAATTTGGTCTTCACTGGCATGATTTACTGGCCGGGAAAGTAACACCTCCACCACAAGGTGCCCGTTTCGATTTATTGTTCGAGGGCGCTTTAACGGGATCGGATTTGGCGGGCCATATAGAAGGGGTAGATTACCTGGAGGTTCGTGCCGACGGACGTTTCATGCTAAATATCTATGCCACCGTTATTACCGATGATAATGAAGCTATTGCTTTGTATGAAGATGGTATAGCGGTACCCACTGAAGACAATAAAGCGAACCTTCAACTCAATTTAAAGTTCACAACTAATTCCGAAAAATACAGCTGGCTTAATAAGACACAGGTATGGGGAATTGGTCAGGTAGACTTGATCACGGGGAAAATAAGTGTACGAGCATATACCGGTGATTTTATTGAGATAAACGAAACTGTCTGATTTCGATTACGAACAAAATACACAAGGAGAACTAATATGATTACTTCAAATTTAAATAACCTGGAATTAACAGAATTCACTGGTAAGCTTGATCGATCACAACATTGCCGTGCTGCGTTTCCGGTAAATGGTGCTGTTGGTACAAAGAATTCAGCTACTGTCTATTTTGAAATAGAACCCGGAGAACATCTGGGAAGACACACCGACAGTGCCGAAGAACTATTACTGGTTCTGGATGGTAAAGCGGAAGCAATAGTTGGAAACGAATCAGGTATTATTTCAAAGGGAGAGATCGCTGTCGTACCCAAGATGATTCCGCATGATGTTAAAAATACAGGGTCAACAAAGCTGCGTATGCTGGGATTTTTTGGCGGTGCCAATCATATCATTGCTACATTCGATGATAAATGGATGCCGGTCGACTCAAACGTTGTAGATACCCTGCAAATGGTACAATAAACAAACGCAAAGAGTTAATACTAAGGAGAGCAACACGTAACGGTGATGCTCTCCTTTTGTATTTTTATAAACGTATAAAAAATAATAACTTGAAAATATTATATATACCTATTCATAAATTAAAACAGGACAATCATGTCTGTTAATATAAGAGAGTACAAGCCATCGGCACATCTGAAACCCTTCGTTGAGCTTTTCTGGGAAGGCAGGTTTAATATGGATAATGCCCAAATATTCAGACAGCAAGTGGCTCCTAATGGCTTTGTGGAATTGATCATTCATCCATCCGAATATCACTGCTACTTGCCTAAGAATAACCGATGGGAATATTCTCCGGATTATACGATAATCGGACTTTATACACGCCCCTACGAAGTTCGATTTCATGATTATGTTGATGTCTTTGGCATTCGATTCAAACCGGAGGGGATCTATAATTTGTTTGGAATCCCATCCGCTGAATTTAACGAGGGATATGAGGATATGGAGATAGTCCTTGGGGTTGACTTCAAATATTACTGCTCACAACTCAGGGATTTGAAAAATATCAACCGGCGAATACATCTTACCGAAAATTATTTGATACGTAATTTAGATAAGAATAATGCCGATATTAGTTATCTGAACAGGGCTGCTGAGATGATAAGAGGGGCACAAAGATTTAAAATGATTGATGAACTTCCCGGAAAAGTATACATCAGTCTGCGTCAGTTAGAAAGGGAATTCAAATCTAAAATAGGCATCACACCTAAAAGATATTTGCGTTTAGCCAGGTTCAATGAGGTGAATCGTATGTTAGATGAGGGGAATGAAGTCGATTTGACAATGATTGCCCAGGAGTGCGGTTATACCGATCAATCACATTTTATAAAGGATTTTAAAAAATTTATGGGTGTTAAACCTACTGTTTTCATCAGAGACCGGCATCAATTTATTGTTAATTCTTATATTAACAACAAATTATCGGATAAGTATATTTGATCGGTTACTTAATATTGAGAATCATAATTGTTTGAAGCGCAATTCTTTATCATTGCTAATTAGAAAAGGATCGGTTATACTGTTTTACGTAGTAAAACAATGATTCCATTCAAGATCGATATTGATGTAAATCATGATTATCATCGACGGACTATAACCGTTTAACGGGAGGATTTGATAAATGCGTCGATTAGGGGGCGTTTCTGTCATAATTAAACTTGGTGTTATTGCAGTAATTGTACTATATGTATCATTCTCATGCAATAATCTTAAAAACATAAATCGCCGAATAACGCCCGCTGATTCCGCTCGGACCCTGGATCATGATTCTCCCTATCTGAAAGCACACATGAAAAACGGCAGAGTCTACATTCTGAAATCATGGAGCGTGGATGAGAAAGATAGCCTGGTTAATGGTAAAGGTTTTGTGTATGGCATTAACAGGAATTTGCTAAAAGAGGGAGAGTTCTCTGTTGGATTGGATTCCGTGGCTTTATTTGAAACAAATGTGCTTTATCAATCAGGATCTGTTATTGCCATGGCAGTGATTACTGGTGCTTCACTGGCTCTTACAGCTGGATGTATGGCCAATCCTAAAGCCTGTTTTGGATCCTGCCCCACTTTTTATGTTACCGATGGGAAAAAAACGGTACTCCAGGCCGAAGGATTTTCATCAAGTATAGCACCATCTCTTGAAGCAACTGATGTAGATGCGTTATACCGTGCTCATCCGGCCGGAAAAACGGTAAAGGTGGAAATGCGAAACGAAGCCCTCGAGACCCACATGGTTCGTTATGTTGATCTTCTCGCCGTGCCAAAGTCGAAAAATGAGCGGGTTTTTAAGGATATGGATGGGAATTACTGGAGATCCAACAGGATACTGGCACCTGATACCTGTACAGGTCCTGAAGGTGATATTCTAAAGAAAGTTATTTCGTTTGACAGTAAAGAAAGGTATAGTCTGTCCGACACAACCTATCTGGGGACAAAAGAATACATAGATTTGTGGTTCGACCATGTTCCAAAAGGGAAAACAGGTTTGATAGTTGCGAGCAGACAGACATTATTGTCGACCTATCTGTTCTATCAGACACTTGCTTATATGGGAAATGACATAGGTACATGGTTATCTGCTCTTCGCTTTCAAAAAGATTATTTCAAAAATGGAAATCTTGCCCGGATACTTGGGAAAATAGATGTCTTGATTCAAGATAATACAGGTAAATGGAAAAAGGCCGGTATAGCAGGAGAACAAGGGCCGCTTGCAACAGATGTCTTTCTCGTTCCATTGCCGTCCGAAACAAAGAAGAGGCCGTTACATATACGTCTGAGAATGACGAAAGGGGACTGGCGTATTGATTATCTGGCTTTGGCTGCATTAAATGGTAAAGTGAAACCGGAAACCATACAACAAACAGTAGTGATGAAACGGGGAAAACCAGATGAACATGCCCTGCGATATCTAACTGATAATTCAAAAAAATTAATCATGCTTCCGGGTGATGATTATATCCTGAAATATCAATTACCTGATTCTGCCAGTCACTATGAATTGTTTTTGCAAAGCCATGGATATTATCTCGAATGGATGCGCAGGGAATGGGAGCATGAAAAAAGTTATCAAAAAATGGTGCAATTGTTATTCTCGCCTGAAACAATGCTTAAAGATCTGGGTCCAGCCTATAAAAAAGTAGAAAGCCGGATGGAAAATGAATTTTGGAGGAGCAGGTATGCCCACCCGTTCAATTAAATTATTATTGATCATACCTATTTTGGTTCTATTCTCAGGATGCGCTATTACGCATGCACCCAGTGGTTGGTTATCCGATTCTCATGAACTGCAATATGAAGCTTTTGGAGGATGGCTGCAGGTACATTATTCCAAAAATGATTCACTGAAGCAATCAACAATGGGGGAACTTATCGCCCTGTCATCCGACTCCCTTTATGTCCTTGGTCGTAATGAGAATCTTCACGTTATTGCCGTTGCTGATGTTACTCATGCCCGCCTGGTGGAATATAAATCACATCATGGCGAATTAGGTGGATGGATAGCA
>DATFMK010000480.1:0-7695 GCA_035267005.1 Balneolales bacterium | reverse complement strand
GATCCCTGGGTCATTCAGGAACATCTCAAAGATGCCTTTAAATCAGAAAATGTGTCCAGTATGGAACTTAAAAGAGGTATGTTTAAAAGAGGTCCGGGAGAGGATTTACTATTTAAACCCAAAAATGCTGAAAAGATCAATTCAATCTATTAATTAACAGTTTATTAACACGGCCGATGAACACTAAGCCTTATATTGACATCAGTAGTCATTTGATGGTCAATACTCCGAATATATATTGCCTTGTTAAGGGCTCTTCAGAGGGGAGAACGCCTTTAAATGCATTCGATAATGCGTTATTGAATGCTGGGGTAGGTGATACCAACTTAATGAGAATGAGTAGTATTCTTCCTCCTGATTGTAAACAGGTGGAGGAATTGAATTTACCTTTTGGCGGACTCATTCCTCTTGCTTATGCTTCTTTGGAATCAACTAAGCCAGATGAAGTCATTTCTGCTGCCATTGCGGTTGGAATTCCCGAAGATCCTACATTACCAGGCGTTATTATGGAACATGAAGATACAGCCCTATTAGATATGGTTGAACATAAAGTCCGTCAGATGGTTATAGATGCATTTGAATATAGAAAACGTCAATTGAAAGAAGTGAAGTCGATCGGCATACAACATACCGTACAAAAATGCGGGGCTGTCTTTGCCGGTGCGGTTCTTTGGTATGATTAACAAAAATTAAATAATGTCTTTAGTTTATAACGAATATTACAATAACTCCACTGGACTTACAGTCGGAATAAACAAATTACTTTTTTCCGAACAGTCTCCTTATCAATTAGTTGAAGTATACGATACGGATACTTGGGGCAATTTATTAACGATTGATGGCATGGTCATGCTGTCTGAAAAAGATGAGTTTGTGTATCATGAAATGCTGATTCATGTTCCGCTTTTTACGCATCCCAATCCCGAAAACGTATTGATTATCGGTGGTGGAGATGGTGGAAGTGCCCGTGAAGCTCTCAAGCATAAAGATGTAAATAAAGTAGATATGGTTGAAATTGATGAGACGGTTGTGAGAGCTTCAAAACGTTTTTTACCCAACGTAGGCGATTTTAACAATCCAAGACTGAATGTGATTTTTGATGATGGGATTTCATTCGTAAAAAATGCCCATGATAAATATGACGTCATCATCATTGATGGATCGGATCCGGTAGGGCCCGCTGAAGGATTATTCCGTAAGCAATTTTTCGAATATTGCTATAATGCTCTTACCGATAATGGGGTGTTAGCGACTCAAACGGAAAGCCCCTGGGTTAAAAGTTATCATAACAGTATTAATCAGGTCGCTAAGGGTCTGCGGGAGACATTTGCAATTTCCAAGTTTTATCTGGCTTTCATCCCATTATATCCTACAGGTATGTGGTCGATGGCTTATGCCGGGAAAAATATTGATCCTCATTCCGATGAAGTAAAGCAAAGAGTAGAAGCTGGTTATGGAAAGATGAAAAATAATCTTAGATATTATAATGCAGATATACATACCGGTGCTTTTGCGATCCCTAATTTTATGAAAGAGATTCTTAAATAATCTGAAAATAATTTTAAAATTATTTTGATAAAAACAGAAGGGACGTAGCATGCTACGTCCCTTCTACTATATTTAAAGAATATTATCTAATTATCCCTTTACAGTTAGGTATGGAGATGAGATATTTATGATATGAAACATCCATTTCCATACCTTTTTTTTATCCTGTTGAGTTTATTCCCCTTGAATAAGGTTTGGGCACAAAGTAAAGTTACTCAGCCCAAAACCGGTATTAAATGGATAGACCAACGACATCAGGAGAATCTTCCGGATAGTTTGCGTCTTGTAAATCAAAAAGATACAGCTTTTGTATTCAATGAAATAAGAGCTTATATCTTACATCAATACTATTATTCCGGTTATTTTTCAGGAAAAATTGATTCCATTAAACTGAGAACATCGCAATCTTCAAAATCACAATATTATTTCTATAGTAATCGGGGGCTACGTTATCGTATAGGCTCTTTAAATATTACATCAGATGCTGATTCGGATTCGGCCGAAATATTACCCCATTGGCACCCTCGATATTTATTTAAAAGTAAACCCTATTCTCAAAAACTATTAGAGGAAGGTATCAATCATCTCATTCAGTTTTATGAAGATCATGGATATGCTTTAGTTAAAGTATTTATTTCGAATTTTAAAATCGATCCATCGAATAGAAGTGTTCATATTCAATTGCGTGTTCATAGAGGAGGACGGATTATTGTGTCTGGAGTCATGATTACTAATGTTCATAAAAATGATCCGGATTATTTAGCAAGAATTACAGGAATCAAAGATTCTTCTTTGGTAACTCCACATCTGTTAGCAACAGGACGTACGAATCTTCAAAACTCAAATTTGTTTGATGAGGTTGGTAAGGGTGATATTGTCAAAGAGGATAATAGATATTATGTAGAATATCGTGTGAAAGAGAGAAATCCCAATTCATTTGATCTCTTGGTTGGCTATGTTCCTAATCCTGGTAGAGGTGGAACTATTGTTGGGAATGGAGAATTGCTTTTACGAAATGCAATTTGGAATGGAAGCAAACTGAATTTATCGTTCAATAGACTTCAGAAATATGTGACGAAATTGAATATCGGTTTTAGTAAAGAATGGTTATTGAATATTCCTTTAGGAGTTGGAATGAATTTTCATTTCTTGCAGCAAGACAGCAGTTACCAGGTCAGAAATCTTAAGTTTAATGGTTCGTATAATATTAATTCGGCTACCCAGGTATTAGCAATATTTCGCAGACAAACCGTAGCAGTAAATTCCAATATAATCAATTTACCACCTGTTTTATCCGGTAACGGGACTTACGGTGGTTTGGGATTAAACTACCAAAATGTCGATAATTTATTGGTCCCCAGACACGGCATGAAGCTATCGATTATGATTCAGTCCGGTTTAAAAAGAATTTCAGATAACAGCCAAATTCAGGATACGACACGGTCACGGATTCATCAAAAAATCTTACAGTTTAATATGCAACCGTATTTTAATCCATTTCGACGACAAGTATTTACTTTATCTATTCATGCTTATTTCATTGAATCCGATGGTTATACCGAAAGTGATCTTATACGATTTGGAGGAGCAAAATCATTAAGAGGATATCGGGAAGATCAGTTTATGGCATCACGAATGTTATGGGGAGATGCTGAATATCGTTACCTACTCGACCCTACAAGTTATGCATTTATTTTTGGTGCCGAAGGAACCTATTTAAGGCCACGAATATCCATAGGTAATAAAACAGTCGCAAAAACGGTAGGGTGGCTGCATTCCTTTGGATTTGGTTTTGCGTTTCAGACAAAACTCGGGCAACTTAAAATAACGTACGCGAAATCACCACAGGATACATTTTCGAATGCTAAGATTCACATCAGTATAAGTGGAAATTTGTAGAGAAGGATGTTATTCGAATGTTAAAAGGCCCGATTTTTTGTTGACAGTCTATTATTATCAATGGTTCCTAAATCAAGTTTAGGATGACGTCGTTTGGTGGATTGTGGAATTAGCTTTAGTGGCTAATGGTTTTCTTTAGTGCCTTTTTCCTTTTGCAATCGATAAAGGAATGTATCTGTTGAAACCAGCACTATCGTAATCAATGAGAAGATTATAATGGTTAAAATTGGAGCCCAAATTACAAATCCACCAATAGTCCCTAAAACAGCTCCAAGATATTGAATATATTGTAATTGCTCATTTGTCGTTCCTTTAATAAGCATTTCTAGCCGGCTTTCATCTAATTTCAGAATATTTTCTTCGATGAGTTCACGTACATCCAGTTCATTAATCATGGTGAAAATCAGTTGAGTGACCAATGACTCAATCGATTCACTATGATATTCTATTGTATCAGGAAGTTGATCCAGAACATCATCGATACGGTACATCTCCTCGTCTAACTGATCCGGCACCTTTTTTAACCCTTCATCAATCATTCTTTCGATTTCACGTCCTTTGACAAATCGATAAGCTTTTAAGGCCAGTTTTTCAAGACTATTATCTTCAAAAGCCGTATCCAGTTGTTTGACAATTCCTTCGGTCAGTGTTTGGCGAAACTCATCATCATTCATTCGATCCCGGATGTACCAAATAATCAACTCCTTTAATTCCGTCCGAAATTCATTATTATTAATAATATTTTGCAAATAATGTAATGATCGTTTACGATAGGTGGTGATGATTTCCGCATTAGAAATCTTATCTTTAATAATTTCAGGATTAATAAGATCTCGTGATACCGCTTCGGCTAAACGAAAAGCAATACGTGATTTTTGGGAAGGTATAAGTCCCTGACCTAAAATCGGGTGTTTTTTAAGCGGACGGAACAGCATTGTTATTGCTAACCAGTTCGTACCATATCCGATCAATCCACTGACTGTTATTATTCGAATGAGTCCATCCAGGTGAAATGTAAACCCTTCAACAAAAAACTGATAATTGGGAAAATCCCAAAAGAAGGAATAAACGAAAAATGCCAGCAGAACATACGGGTAAGTAAGCAATGCCTTCATCCAAAAGGAACGCCCGAATTTTTGTCGTGCCAATTTCCTGACATTTTCTGATGAAACTGTATCATTTTCAGAAGAAGTAGGACTGTATTTTTCGAAGAGTTCCCAGAAACTTTGAAGATAGGATTGTTCGGAATCTACACCGTTCGTTTTTAGATTTGAATCTTCTTCTGAAGCTTGTTCTTCTATGTTAACTATTTTTTCTTTTTCCATCGGATGTTATCACACCATACTATCGTATAATGATTAATGTACTGTACTAACAATACGTTGAATCATATCAAAAAGTTTAGAATCAGGCCATATCAATTGATTTGCAATGCCTTCTTTAATGAAATCAAGACCATTTTTCAAAGTTTCCCAATCATCCACATTCTGTAAATGTTTCTCCAATTTCTTATCAGGATAAATACAACCATTATTCGTATAAATCCAGTTATCTGCTATTAATTCATCCATAATTTGACCGTAACCGGATGGTCTAGCCGCCTCATACGTTGTCAAATATAATAAGAAATCGGATATTTTTAATAACGGAACCAATTCGTTAGTATTGTTATTGCTGGATTTAGAAAAAAAGCTGTTTTTGATATTTTCTTGCAGCGGTTCGTAAACAATCCATTCTGTTTTTTGTGGCATTTGCAGAACCATTTTATGATGTTCATAAATCAGGAAATACAGATCGTAATACTTTTTTCTCATCTTAGTGCGAACCTCTGATGGTTTTAAAGCGAGGTCTATGGGATGTATACTCTCGTGTGGGACAATAGGTTCTAAACAATTCCATAATGGATTTGGCAAAAAAGATTCCATTGCATTATTTATGATCCACTTGTTGCAATCGTATTTCCAGCTTTGCTCATAATATCCATTTGAAGATGTTCGCGGGTAACTAATCAAACCATGGTTCCAATCCTCCGGAACGAGTGTAAATAAATCATTTAAATCAATTTGTGCCTGTTTCAAACTTGAATAATTATCCGAAATTTTTTCAAGTATATCCGCCGTATTCCACGGTTCTTTGATTTCGTATCGTTTAGATTTCCCCGTTTGCTGGATTTTTATTTTTCCTTTGAATGGTATTTTAATGGCTTTATCACTGAACCAATAATTAGTAGTAGGTTCACCAAGTTTCTGAAAGATTTTCGCTTCTACGGGTCCTTGAAATAGTGATGACGTTAATAGTTTGATCCAAACGAATTTACCGAGCTTAGAGGATAACTTCTTTTCTAAAAGTAAATTACAAACATACCGATTGATCAGCGATTGAAATTGAAGATCTTCAAAAGGCCGGGAATGTTCAATAGTATTTAAAATTCCCGATTTAGATAAATTCTGAATATATCCACGTTTTAATGAATGTTTTTTCAGATACTTACGTATGGTAAAAGCAATGAACTCGCCGGCAGAATCGGTATCTGTGGCAACAACGATCATATCCGCCCAGGGGACACGCTCTTTTAATTTCCTTCGAATATCACGTTTATCCGGATCGGCACGATAATGGAGTTTATTGTTACTGAAATCATATATTGGTTTCCAGCAAAATCCATGAGTTGCGATGACTTCGAGATAGGGAATATTAAAATGACGAATGATACTGGCGATCGTAGGTGATTCAACAATGAGAAGGGTATATTGGTACGATTTAGCCACATTCGACTTATAAAAAGGATCAGATCTTAATTAATTGATGGATTCATCTCCCGTAAGAAACATCGACTGACTAAATGGATTTCCATCGTTTTCGAAGAACATCCGGGTAACAATTTCTTTAATTTTACCAAGTGATACCCGTTCTGTGGAGTTAAGCATCACACGTTCAATAATTTTTTCAAGATTTTCGTAATCGATCAGACCGATATTCATTAATTCTAAAAGGTACCCATAAGCCTCGGGAGTGATGACCATGCGTTCCGCAATATGTAAAATACGTTGTGGGGATTTTGCAGTCCCCAGAAGTTTTTGACGTTTGATGATTTTATCCAGCTCACCGTTATCCTTTTTTTGCATAACCCAGGAATAGGCCGCACTGATTTCTGACCGATTATAGTTTTTAAGATTTTCGGTTCTGATATCGCTTAAGGATTCTCCAACTTCAATACGCTCTATCAAATAAACGATGATATCTATGACATTACTTCTCATAAGGCAAGGCTAACAGATTCAGATAAAAATCTTCTTTATTTCGCATCTCCAATTTTTCTTCGGGTGTTTGATCTTCATAACCAATCAAATGCAATAATCCGTGGATGAAAATACGAAAAAATTCTGTTTTATGTGGCTGATTTAATTCATCAGCTTGTTCTTGTATTCTTGGAGCGCAACAATATAACGTACCTTCGATACTCGCATTTTCCTCTTCTGTATAATGAAAGGATATGATATCCGTCACATAATCGCGATCTAAAAATTTCTTGTTGACAGAAATAATTTCATTTTCATTTACAAATACAACTTCAACAAATTCAAAAGACCTCTTTTCCTTTTCACTAACTAAGGATAACACTTTTTGAGCTTCCTCGACTTTTAAGGGAATGGCGAGGTCCGTTTCATTGTATATCGTAATTTTATCCGAAATTTTTTTATCCTCTTCCTCTAAGTGAACATGAATACGTAAAAAATGATTATCCTTTTAATTAACGTATGTTCGAGATAAAATCTTTATAAAACAACGTTTGGAATGACTACACTTCACTCTGAAGATTTTTCCCTCCGGTCGAAATGACGCGAGAGGACGACAGATGATGAGATCTTAAAAAAATCACTCAAAAGTGGGATCTCGAACCCGCTTTTTGGGTGAGATATCTTCTAAACGTGGATATGGAATAAAATAAGTTCATATTCATGAATATAATTATATAGAACTCACATTAAATTAATCGTCATCAAAACTAAAGCCATCTAAATCGATGGTATCGGTTAATGATAATGCGACACTGCACATCATGACTTCCGTCGGTAATTTTGTAAAATCACCGGTTAGTAAGGATTCATTTACATTAGCATATAAACTACAACCCGCTTCTTTCTCCACGATTAATCCTGAAACCTTACCATTACTTTTCCCAAAAAAAGTAACCTGATGTAATAAATCACTTACAATGAAACCGGTACAATTATGCAATTGCAAGAA
>DATFMK010000479.1:0-2936 GCA_035267005.1 Balneolales bacterium | reverse complement strand
ATCGGTATTCAAGTGGAAAAAAAACGGACTTAAATTTGGCATTACCGGCCAAAAAGAGACCCGGAGCGAAACAGAGGAGGTGGAACCCTACGATCATAAATATGTCGCAAGATTTATTACAATAATGCAATTTATCGTCTAACCCATTGTAATCAATGAAGATTCAAATTTCCCGCATCATTCCTCAAAAATCTAATATTTTCAATAGGATAGACCGACTCGCACCATAGGGCACGAAATGTAAACTTTGCTCTTGATGTGGATTGGTCAGGGGAAATATACAATTCCCGGAAATTGTAGGTTTGTTGAGCAAATTGAAAACAATGGTCCAATTTTTTGGTAGATTTGAAGGAGCAATCTACACGGTTCGATGAACAAAGCACGGTGCAGATGTTTAAACCATTTGTCGAGTTGAAAAATGGTTGAATATGAACCTCAAACCAGATAAAGAATATGAAAAGACCTTGTAATATTGAGACTATATGCAAAATTATGAAAATTCAGATAAGTAAACAGCCATAAACATTCCCCTGAAAAATCACTGAACCAACGAATCAAATCAAGCCAACTCAATAACAGCCTCTCGCATTAATCGACCGATTGGCATCCCCTGAGGACATCTGTTTTCAGCGTCTCTGAAATCCATAACGGCCATTCGTCCGCGAACTTCCGAGGGTAATTCTTTGAAAGCCGATTTTGCTCTTTCAGATTCTCCGTAGCAACGGCTATACATCAAATATCGCATAACATCGCTAACCGGAACCTTACCATCCAGAAAAGGCTCACATATATGCTTACAACCGGCACAGTAGCTTGAAGCGGTCTTTCGAGCATAATCTTTCAAGTAATCTATATCGAGGTCGGAGAGTTTTTTGTTGTCCATTGCCGCTGAAGCGTTCTCAGATAGATATTTCATGTTCGTCATATGAGCACAAATACTCGCTATGCGGTCGTCATCCCAAACCGCCTTTAGCTTGGCTTGTCCCGTAGATAGCCCCTTCTTTTCAAATCGGTTCAGCAAAGCTCGCTCTTTGTCGTTTAGCGGACCTCGTTTAGTTCCCCATCCTGTCGATTGTGTTTTCATTGCAGTAAGACCGATACCGGCTCGGTAACAGTCGTCAACAGCCTTTTTCATTCTGTCAGAGTGCATGACTCGAAAATTGTATGTTAGCATAATGCCATCAATCCAACCCAGCTTAGCCGCACCGATCAAGCATTCTTCCATATTTGAGTGTGTGCTGAACCCGAAAAAACGAATTTTACCCTCGGATTTCGTTTCATCAGCCCATGCTTTGATTTGTTTATCGGCTTCTTCTGGATACGAAATACCGTGGAGAAAATAAAGATCGACAAACGATGTATTCATACTTTCAAGGGATTGATTGAGTGATTTTGTCATATACGGTGGATCTGATGTATCGGTTTTGGTGACTAAAAAAACTTTCTTTCGGTCCTCTGGGAATTTTTCAAAATATTTTCCAATACCCGCCTCGCTCTGTCCACCTCCATATCCTGGCGATGTATCCCAGTAAGTCACCCCCATATTCAGCGCCTGTTTCATTAAGAGCAGATTAGAATAATGAAAGGCGCCGCCTAAGCTGAGAATCGATACATCAACACCGGTTTTTCCAAAAGGTCTGGTTGGTACAACATTTACCGGGGATCCATTGGGATTTGAACTTTCTTGCGCATTTGTCATGGACTCAATAGTGGACAACATCGATCCGACTCCGATCGCACCTGCTGTTTTTAAAAAATCTCGGCGTGAATAAGTGCCTTTTTTGTTTGACATACTTGAAGCCTCCTTGATTAACAAACGTGGGTGGATCTTAGAGCGCAATTACCGTAAAGAGGGGGCGCTGGTAGGTTCGGTCCGCAATAAACTGTTAACGATTGTAGCCAGCTCCAGGTTCGGATGAGCGTTCGGATGAAAGTGGGGTTGCGCTCAGAATGATTTAACTAAAAAATATGGGATATCATGTCAAGAATTTTTCCGGTGGACCGTTGGGACCCTATTCGTAATCAAAACTGGCGAATATGCAAGTTCCAACTATAACATTCGGCCATAACAGCACTGCCCCATAAAATCATGATTTTCAGCTTTATGCGAATAAGACAGTTTTAAAACTTCCCCGGGGGATTTAGAATCCAATCATCTGAATCTCAATAGCAAGGGCCATTACCGACGTGCAGGGAACATATGCTTGATCAAGGGGCCGGTATCGAAATGACAAGACTGAACAGAATCCGGGATTCGAGTGAGAGGGTGCAGGTTTGAATTTGGGTTGATTTAATAGGAAATTTTTGTCATTTTTGCATTAGGATCGCAAAAAAGTTGAGGTCTGATAATTGCAATAATTTATAGTTATCTGAATTTTATTGATATTTTAGATTATGGCAAGCAATGTGAAATCGGAGGTACGTCCCAATCGGAACTAATTTTAGAGAATATCATCAATTCAGCCGGAGTTCATAGAATCTCAATCTATCTGACTATTTTAGCCAAATCGCCAACCACAATATGTGGGGTGCTCCATATTTTATAAAAATTCAAGATTATCCATTGTAGGCTTCACCGATTAACAAATATTGATCATGGATCACCTTGGAAAAATAAGCTCATTTGGAGGAGAAATGTTGACCGAAGACTATTGGCAATATTACTCAGTTACCAATGTTCGAAAGAGGAGGTGTTAGATGTCAAAAGATCAGTATCATTCTAATGGCTGCGGATGTATCCCCGCCTCTTTTTCAGATATGATCGAGAATGCAGGATTGGAGTTGTCGCGTCGTGATTTCATCAAGGGTACCACCGTCGCCTGCGGCATGTTTGCGGCGGGAGGAGTTGTCACTTCAGCCCTGTCCGGCAACAAAGCCATGGTTGCCGACAATAAAGCCGATACCATCTATCACGGCGGCTCTATCCTGACCATGGT
>DATFMK010000478.1:0-2792 GCA_035267005.1 Balneolales bacterium | reverse complement strand
TTTACCGGACAGGATTGGGTACCTGAAGGCTTCCTGCGAAAGGTTTCAAAGAACATAATCGTTAATCCCCCTTTCATGGGCTTAACTTGGCGCAATAACCCGGATTATTCACCAAGAAATTTTGTCGTGATCAAGGCGAAGAGAAAAATGCGCATGAAACATATCTGAATATGTTGAATAAGTATTTTTCTCTTCAACACAGAGCATGGGAAAATTTCGCAGTTTTTTTACGTCCTCAAAATTGAGGAATACACATATTCCAATAATTTATTAATAAACAAATGATACGTGTTATTTTTATTATTAACGTGAATAATTCGGGTTAATACGGAACCCTATATCAAAATCAATCTAAATATGGAAAGGCTGGATTGGCCATAATAATCTCTTCATACATAAATTCACCTGATATATTTACTAACCTGATCAACTTTTAAATTGCCCGTTCTGAATTCAAAAAAAATCCAACTATTATTCGATTATACATTCTTTTGATGTTTTTACAGGGATACATTTGCCTGCGATTGCAAGAATGCAATTCCGCACTTTTAGAACTTGCAGAAATGCAATCAATCTTAAAGAATTATAACCTCCTTTTTTTAAAAAAAAATATTTTTAATCCCAAAACGCCCATCTGAGTTCATAATTTGGACATTTCTCATTTTATTTATAAATCGATATAATTTTTTTCCGAATGCTGGCATGGAATTTGGATTGTAGTAAGTGTAACAACGAATAAAAGTAAAATCGAATAAAAGGAGTTAACAAATTTCATTATCACAAACTATTTAGAGAGGATGTTGAGAGTGAAATTAAGTTATTCGTCAAGTACAAAAAATTAACCAACTATAATCTCTGGAGAGTCCATGAATCAGTTTTACTGAACAAGGATGAACAAAGAAAGAAATTAATCAACAAAATCATTTGAACCACATAAAAAGAAATAAGCAATGAAAACTTTAAAAGAAGTATTCGGATTATCGATCGCTTTATTGATGCTGGGTGGTATTATGAATACGACTCAAGCTCAATACAAGAAAGATTTAGAGTATTACCGTCCGGTAAGTAAAGACGGCATTTATATGTTCACACCTAATAAATCGCAAAAGGGAATTAAATACAATGGTTTTAAACTTTATATTGGTGCCGGTCTTACCTCTCAGTGGCAAGATTTGACTCAAAAAACCAAAGGTATTGACCCCACCTCAGGTCAGCCCTATTCTCAAATCTGGACACCGATTGGAGATGGATTTAATTTACCGACAGCTAACCTGGATATTGATGCTCAATTAGCTCAGGGAATGCGTTTACACTTAAGAACCTACCTTTCTTCACGTCACCACAATGAAGCTTATGTAAAAGGTGGTTATCTGCGTATTGACGCTATGCCAATGCTACACAGTGATCTTATCAATAGCTTGTTTGATTATGTTACCATCAAAATTGGTGATATGGAAGCAAACTATGGTGATGCTCACTTCTTACGTACCGATAATGCAACCGCATTATACAACCCACTGGTTGGTAATGACTTAATGGATTCATTCACAACCATGGACGGTGCTGAAGTTTATGTAATGAACAGTGGCTTCATTGGAATGATCGGTATGGCCGGTGGTATGGCTGGTGAAAAACCAACGGTTCAAAATCCCGATAGTCGTCGTCCTTCCATCTATGGTAAATTAGGATATGACTCTAAAGTTGGTGCAAATTCCCGTATTCGTTTGACTGCTTCTTTATTCCACAGCAATCGATACACTGATCTTTATGCTGGTGACCGGGCTGGTGCACGGTACTACAATATCATGGCAGATGCTATTCCAGGTTATGGTTACGGAGGAGCAGGTGACCCTCACAGTGGTCGCGTAATGCCTGATTTTAGCAATGGTTTCACATCCTTCATGATTAACCCCTATGTTCAGGTTAATGGATTACACCTCTTTGGTCTCATCGAATCCACTAAAGAAATGAAGACAGGCAATGACGTTCAACAATATGCTGTTACAGGACAATGGTTCGTATCGCCTAACGTCTACCTTGCTGCTCGTTACAATGTAGTTCATGGTTACATCACTGCTGAAGGTAATGGTCGTCCGGGTCCTGCTGCACAATCCAATTCTACTGTAAACAGAATTCAAGTTGGTGGCGGTTGGTTCTTAACCACACACGTACTTGCAAAAGTTGAATATGTAAGTCAGAAGTACAAACATTTCGTACAATCTTCTGTCTACAACGGTGGAGAATTTAATGGACTTATGATCGAAGCTTCCATCGGATTCTAATCCTTTCCAAAATTATAGTTGACATGAAAGGCTTCGGGTTAATTCCCGGAGCCTTTTTTTTATTTCATATTTTATCACGGTTTCCCAAAGATTACATCTATTTTTTAGATGATGATTTCGTTTGAAATTTTATTTGATTTGGGATATTTATTAAAAAGCTACCGTCAGCTTTCATTGACGTCATTCCGGGCCCCGACCCGGAATCTCGATGTTAAAGGCTTTGAGCGTTGTTTGGTTTTCCTTGGAAAGTA
Source organism: Balneolales bacterium (assembly GCA_035267005.1). GTDB lineage: Bacteria > Bacteroidota > Rhodothermia > Balneolales > DATFMH01 > DATFMH01. Next base: position 259 of record DATFMK010000478.1, on the reverse strand, counting down.
TGTTGTTAGCTATATCATTTACGGTTTGTAAACGGTAATAACGTGTTGGCTGGATCCTGAATCCAGTTCAGGAAGACGTCGTTTTTTCGGGGAAAAACGACCAGAGACGATATCTTTTCTTGGATACCAATCACTACATAAGGACGTCATGCCCGACACCGATCGGGCATCCATTAATACGTTTTTGAAGCCTAAAAATGGTGTATTAAAAACTCCAATCCATCCCCACCGACGTCATTCCGGGCACCGACCCGGAATC
>DATFMK010000477.1:0-7610 GCA_035267005.1 Balneolales bacterium | reverse complement strand
TTTTGGACAGATCTGCAGTTGCTTTTATTAAGTAGATAGATTATAAGCTTAAACGAACCTCACGTTAAATTAAATAACGTATAAAAAATAAACCGATCCTCGATTTTGAGGACGCTAAAAGAGCTGCAAATGTTGCCGTGTTCTGCGTTGCTCCGAAAGCTTTCGGAGCGCCTTGATCACGACAAAATTTCTTGGTGAATAATCCGGGTTAACGCTTGCTTTTTTTAACGCAACGACACAGAACATCTCAAAAATAAAACAACAGCATCTTTTCGAAGACGCCCGGATGGATGTTGGATGTACTGCATGTCGGGCTGTATAGAAATGTGTGTATTGATTTGCAGCATATAAGTGATTTCATAAGCCGTTTCGGCATCAGAAAGACGTTTATTAGTCCAGGCCTTAGCCATTCCCAAAGAGAATCGATCCATAGATCTTGTTGAAAAAGGGTGATTGATTAAAAGGCCAAATCCTAAATAATAAGGTACATCACTGTATTTTAATGGGGAAGATCCCCATTGTAGGAAGATATCCGTTTGTCGAACATTTCTATTGGTTAAAGTTTGCTGTGCTTCAACATAATATCCACTAAAAGACTGGAATTTCCCATCGGAATGATTCGTAATCGGTGAATGATGCCAGAATCCCGCCCTAAATTCAGCAGGTTTATTAGAGATACCATGACTGGTTTGATAATCAATTTCAAGATCGGCCATATATTTATGGAAAGAAAGATCAGACCGGTCATTTGGATTATTTTGGAAAAAGCAGCCACGAAGTTTCCACTGTCGGGAAAAGCTTTTAACAGCAGAAATTCCCCAGCCGGGTTTGGGATAGATGGAAACCGGGACATTTGCCGAAATATCCGGTTCAATACCAAAGGAGGAATTTAGAAGGGTAGAGGCGTACTTACTGTGATCAAAAGACTTATTCATATCAATAAGTCCAATTTTGATTGAAAAAACCGATGTGATATCCTGAGTATAGGTAAACTCGTAAATTCTGAATGCCGGTCTGGCGGAAATATTACTGGCAACCTGTAAATCCCCAATTTCATGTAAAGAAGGCTGGTTACTTGTGATCTGATCGACCGAAATGTGGAGATGTCCGCCATCCCATAATCCCATTGGTTTAGTCTCTAATGTGCCACTAAAATGAATAAGATGATCATATGCAAAACCCGGCTTTATGGAACCTATGGGAATATAACCGCCTTCAAATGATGCACTTATATTCCAATTAATCGTGGAGAATATCGTTTTTAATGAATCGGAACGTATATTCCTATTATTATTAGAACCCTTCTTTAAAGACCGTGAAAAAGCCGGCTTTTCTATGCCATTAATTGAAAATAATACTATGAAAAATATTATGCGAACCATCCATCCATTATAAATTTACTAATCCCACACTCCGGGACACCGTTACTTATCCACGTGAGTTAAAAAATAATAAACCCACTTCTGGCTAATACAATGATCAACAAATCCATTTAAGTAGTTGAAATAACAACTTTGATAGTTAGAACAGTTCCATTAACCCGAATTATTCACGTAAACAACAAGAAACAATACATATCATATTGTAAATATAATAACTTATAAAAAACAACTTATTCCTCTATTTTAAGGAAGCTAAAAACAACTGTGAAATTTAGTCGTGCTCTGCGTTGACCTTCAAAATGCTTATTCAACGTACCCTTGCACGTTTCATGCACATTTTTAACTTCGCCTTAATCACGACTAAATTTCTTGGCGAGTAATCCGGGTTGATAATGGTTCCCGTCTTTTATCTTCATAAGGCAGGAAATCTAAAAGTCGTCTATAAAACCTGAAAAATGTTGTTCTGAAATAATTTAACAGAATTTGAAAAAAACAGTGTTTAGGATGTCGATTTCCCAGATTTGAATCGATCCATTTGTGCTGCGTAATAGGATCCGATAATTAGTACGGCTGCAAATATTTGTGCGATAATCGTTTCCCAGTTATTATAAAGGGAAAACCAGGTTCCGGCCCAGGCAGGGATGTGTAAAGGGAACGTATGAGTAGGAATCCAGTGGGCTAATTGCATTTCGTTTACCTGTTCTCCGACCATAATTTCCAGGACAAAACCGAGCATGATGCCAGTAAAAACGAGCATCTTTTTAAAAGGAAGTTTCTGATGAGCGATAAAAGTAAAATAACCGGTGATGAAGATGAGTACCAATGCCAGAGCAACCCCTAATACCACGGTTGGATTTCCCACCTGCATCCGAATACTTTGCAGGAAAAGATCGACCTCGAAACCCTCCCGAAATACAGAAGCAAAACCAAGCAGGAAAAGCCCCTTATAGGCCATCGTTTTCACTTGACGAACATTATCCTTTTCAGCTGATTCAATAGAGTTGATATATTTTTTCTTCTTTTTGTTATGAAAAGATATCCAGCCGGTCCAGTAAATACGGTGGAAAAACCAGTTCATCACAATTAGAAGAACGATAATAGCGAGTAAGCCGGTTGCAGCCTGAATGTTGACTTCAGAAGTTGTCGTAGCAACCAGAGCTAAAATTCCTACCAAAATAAACCAAGTGATCAACGTCGCTAAAAATCCAACACTTGCGCCACTCGCTATCGGTTTCCAATAAACCTTTTGGGTGCGAATTAGTCCTGCAATAATTGCTGACAATACCAAAATACATTCCAGACCTTCCCGATAAACCAATACAGCGGTGTAGATGATACCCGCTGTATGAGAAATACCGTTTTTAACCGGATTTGGATTCCCGGCTGATGTAATAGCCTGCCAAAGGAGAATACTCAACACTAAAGTAGCAGACAGACAAACCAGTATGGTTTTTAACGACGGATATTTTTTAAAAAGATATTTCCCTCTCCTGATCCATTCCGCATTCGATAGATTGCTGATAATATTACCAGGTTGTTTAATGGCTTTGGGTATAATCATCTTAATAAAAAGGAATATTATTTAGATTTAATCTTAACAGATTTACAGCAGTGAGATAATAGCAACTATTTAGATTAAATAAAAATAATATTCTTAAAAAAATTTCTCTTTGAAGCCTTAATGATTGAAGAAGCTAATTGTTTATCAGATTTCAGAAGGGACTATGGGCTAATTGAAATATCTGTATGAATTGCAGATAAAATAAAAGCAGCAGGAGACTGTTATTGCTACAGCTTGTTATAAATTATTCGAATTAAATACAAAAATATCCCTGAAGTTATTCCGATAAGTTCAAGATTTTCATTATACTTTAACGATTTTGTATAGGATGGTCATTATCACTTGTTGAGATCAATTTAGTATTTGGATTGAGATGCCGGTTTTTTTTAAAAAAATTTATAAAAATTGGGAAGAATTCTCTGCGACTCCAGGAGCACAAAGGATGTTCAAGTGGATTCGGCGGATATTTTTATTTGTAGTTTTGAGTTTTTTGTTATATCAATTTTATGAAATAGGTTGGCAAAAAGTTTTAAACGCACTCCCTTCAAATCCTTTATTCTATATACTTTACATTCCATTATTTTTTCTACTTCCGGGCTCAGAAATCTTTATTTATAAAATTTTATGGGGTACCCGTTATAGGGATATATGGCCGGCTTTATTAGTGAAAAAAGTGTACAATAGTGATGTTATTGGATATTCAGGAGAGATCTTTCTGTTTAATTGGGCCAATCGTTCGGTGGATAAGAAATCTGTCGAATTGATGAAAGATTTAAAAGATAATAATATAATCTCTTCAATTGTCTCCACATTAATTACGTTGATTGTGCTTTTACTTTTTTTTAAAAGCAATCCATCCACATTTAATCGATGGTTTCAAAAAATTCCCAATAATGAGATATGGTTTATTTTATTGTCGCTAATCGTACTTTCCGTATTAGTCTATAAATTCAGAAATTATCTATTTTCTTTACCCCTGGATACCTCTCTAAAAATTTCATCCATACATTTTATTCGTCATGTTTTTGCATTCTTCATACAAGTCTATCAATGGCATATTGTGCTGCCGAATGTCCCCATGTATGTATGGTATACATTTATGGCTGTGCAGCTGGTAATGACTCGTTTCCCCTTTATGCCGAGTATGGATCTGGTAATTTTATCAATCAGTATAAAATTAACACAGGCTATGGGTGAACCACTCGCGGCGATAACAGCAATAATGACGATCAATAGCGTTCTCGGAAAAGGTTTGCATCTGTTGATATACTCCTATTATCAAATATTTTCAAAAGAAAGTCTTGAAGTAGATAACACTACTTCCGCTCCCGTTAATTTAAATGCCATTCCGGAGCCTACTCAACAGGATTGAGTAACTTCTTTAAAAACACTTTGTTTTTAAAAGTCCAAAAGAAGATTATAGAAATACCCGGAGGGGCCTTTTAGTGTCCTCAGCATTGAGGAACGGGTTATTTTTTTAAGTACTATTATTTACAATAGGATATATATTGTTACTTGTTGGTTACGTGAATAAATTCGGGCTAATTTAGTGTTCCCTATTTTGCAGCGCTATTACTTATCGTTAACAACTTACTCCAGGTTTTTTGTGCAAAATGTTCAAAAGGCATTTTTTCATGTTTCCAGCTAAAATGGAGCGTGTAAGGAGTTACCCATAGATGATCTCCCATACATGGCATAAATAATTGTAACAAGCTGTTGGTTGCCTTGCTAAGTAAAGGAGATTTCAATCCGCGCAAATTATTCATGAACTGATTATTGAAATAGAGGTATTGCACATTATGGAAGTCTTTATCAAAATCTACATACGAACCTACAAAATCCAGCTGTGGGCTATGCTTTCCATGATGCCAGGGGATGATGGGAAGGTTTAATTTTGACATAGCCATGGCAAATCCCCATTCATCGCTCGCTTCGGTTGATCCGTCTGGCAGGATTCGTTCTTTAAAATGAGTCGTATGTTTATTTTTTAAATAGTTACGAGCAAGTTGGCATACCGATTTTGTCGTTTCATAATCATTGGCAAAAATCAATCCCGATTGTACACGGCTCAAGTAAGTAAGTCCATGACGTTTCAATGTCTTCTTTCGCTTATTCAGAATTAAATCACCCAATACACGAATATCTTTGTATGATCCAAAAAAGATGTCAGATTTAAGAGTCCCCGTAATGGTAAAAGAGTAAGTAGATAAAAACTGCCAGAGTTTATCGGGATTTTTGCACCAAATAATGTCACTGTCAAGAAACAGGTTGGAATCGAAGGCCATGTATTTATCTACATTATGTTTGAAACCAACAATCGAGCGATGTTCGGGAGCCAATCGTTTAATGACATCAAACCAATCTAAGAGGTTATTATTTCTCAAAATCTCTTCATGGTTTTTATCACAGAATAAGGCAATTGGACGTTTCTTATCATACCGTCGCAGTGTATAAACCGATGCAAGTACATATTTTAAATACTCAATTTTGCCGTAAGAATTAAATACGTAACCTTCAGTAAAATCGCTTTTAGGAGAATTATGTACTATGAAATTTTGCATGAATTCATTGTTTTATTACCGTTATCGCTTTCAATAATATCAAATAATAATGTGTAAATCTGCATACTTTTTGAATTAATTATGAGAATCAGTAGAAACCTCAGTATAGATTACTTATGAACGTAAGAATTAAATCCAAATCGTGTATTAACCTCAAACCATCGGAAGGATGTTTATTTGACAACCGTCATATAAATATAAATTTGATTTAGACTCAAAATTTATAACAAATAAGTTATTATTTCTGACCTAAATTTATCCTGTAGTATCCTAAAATAATGATTTAACTTTATAGTAGAAGATTATGCAAAACCGTTTTTTTGCCCAATATCTGCATTTTCACGACTTCAAAATCCTTGAATCCCGAAAGCATTCGGGATGCTGCGGTTCCGAAGTCGCTCAATTTTGATTTTGAACAAAAGCCCTGGTTTTGCAAAGCCTTCTGGTATTTAGCCATCCGATATAACAAATGATTAACTTGGGAAATTATGTACGATTTACCCGAGCACACTTACATATTGGTTTTTAATATAACTTCTTCAATTATAACTTATTGTAACATTTATATATACGGTATTGATAACAATAAAGATAGTAATGTCTTTTAAGCTTATAATTAATAATTATTTATAAAAGATTATTCGTTGGAGGAATAGGAAAAGTACTTAAATTTTTAAATAGACTATTTTTAAATAACCATTTCTCGGGGAAAATTGTGGGATCAAAAACAACTGTTTGGAAACTTCACTTTCTGTAGATGGCATAAAGCTGTCTATTAATCCAATAGTTGCAATATGATATGTATTACTTCATATTATTGGTTACGTGAAGAATTCGGGTTAAATAGAACCCCTATTCTCCTCAAAAGACCTCAAAACCGGTCTCAAACTGACACAATTTTTTTCGTTATGAACCTAAGTCCAACAGCCTCATAGGGATTCTAAATTCACAAGGATTTTTGTTTTAATCCAAAATTCTGTTTTCACGAAGTCTTCTTATATTGTGTATTAAACTTTTAAAGGGATATAGGTCTTATTGGATAATCGAATGCTTTGCAAAACGGTCTGTTTGTCCAATGCCTATGGTATCAGGATGTTAAAATCCTCACATATAAGCTAATATGCTGTTATATTAAAACTTATTCCTGACCAAAAATCCTGGTTTTTGCAAAGCTTTCTATAATAAGAATCTATAAAGGGGATGATCATGATGATGTTTAATAAAAAAGAAATAAGATTATTTGTATTAATATTTTGCGGAATTCTTATCACTAATAATTGGGCTTTGGCACAAAAAGTTTCCATTAAGAATAATCTTCCATCTACACTGATTCCCTATCATGGAAAGTGCCGCATAGCGATCAGTTCTGATGGTAATCAACACGATCATGACGACTGGGGGGCGACGTCATCTTTTTTGGCCATAATTGCAGCTAAAGGGGCTCAAGCCAAACTTGTTCATTACGATTATTGTGATCATCTGGGGAATAACAGCATTTCCATGGAAAAACAGGAAACCGTAAGCGCACTCGAGGGAGCCGATCGATTCGGATTTAATTTATCCCAATTTTTTAACGATCAAAGCCATTTAAAACGATCAATCGCCAATCTTACAAAGGCTATTAATAAATCAACAAAAGAGGATCCTCTGATAATGCTTCTGGCCGGTCCCATGGAAGTCCCGTATCGTGCCATAGCCGCCGCAGATAAATCGAAATTAAAATATGTCTATTGTGTCTCGCATAGTCATTGGAATAATACGCATATCAATCCACCGGAAATGACACATACGGCTAAAGATATTCAGGCTCTTGGCGTAAACTGGGTTCAAATTACTGATCAAAACGGGGGATTCTTCACACAAAAAAATCATCATAATAACTGGAAGGTATGGAATTGGATGGAAAATTCATCAAACGCTAATTATCGATGGATTTATCGCAGAATGCGTGTTGAAGGAAAACCGGACATTTCTGATGCCGGAATGGCCTTTTATCTGTTTACTGGAAACCAGCATGGGACGGCAAGGGATTTGGAAAAGTATTTAGGGAGTAAGTGATCAACTTAGAATGTCTGATTAGCCCGGATTATTCACGTAAGCTACAAG
>DATFMK010000476.1:0-2501 GCA_035267005.1 Balneolales bacterium | reverse complement strand
CAGGTCACAGTTTGAGGTGAAGTAGCGCCATTGGTTAAGGTAATATCTAAAGTGGCATCAGCGGCCGGCGATATTAATTCACCGTCCGCATCAAAGGTTAAGGGGATAGAAGCCGCTCCATTTATCGTAACTGGACCACCGGCTGATGAAGGTACCGAACCTGCCACATCCCATTGGCCGGGCGTCGTATTTGTGAAGGTGAGAGTTAACGCGATTGCCTTGCCCAAAGAATCATATACTATTTGAGAAGTTGTGAAAGTATCGCCGGCCGCAGCTTCAGCGTTTAAATTAATATCAAACGAAAATTCCGTGGTTGCAGTAGGTGGACTCATCCGTTCGCCGGGGATGAATATATCAGTTACCGCCCCTAAATTGCCACTGGAGTCAACCTCATATCCTTGAACCTTCAGGCCATCTGGATTCACTAAATAGCCCCTCTCATCAAAATGAAATTGTCCGGCCCTGGTATAACAAGAGGCGCCATCATTGTTATTAACAATAAAAAAACCCTTGCCGTTCATTGCCAAGTCCAAAGGATCATTGGTGTTCTCCAACGCTCCCTGAGACCAGGAGGGTTCAACCCCCCAAATCGCAGCGCCTCTTCCGACGCCATCATCAATAGTTCCCTCTAAAGATGAGCTTAATATATTGGCAAAGGACATGCTACTCCCTTTGAAAGCGGTGGTATTGGCATTGGCAATATTATCGCCTATGGTCCTCATAGCGCTGGCATTGGCATTAAGTCCTGAGATACCGGCAAAAAGGGAAGAAATCATTTTATACCTCCATTCCGTTGAATGTTTCTATGTTTTGAAAAATTTTCGGTTTATTGGTAGGTGGATCACTGCACTTAGTGTGCCAACGACATGGAAAATCAGGAGAGCAAAAAGAATTTACAGACTAAATAAGAAAAAACCATTAATATTTCTCATTAAATTTTGATTCTAATTTTCGCCAAAAGATAAAGATGATTAATTTGTTTAAATCCTAAGCTTGCTTTACCGTTTTTTTAGCGGCAAATTTTTCTATGCAAAAGGAAAAATTTTCCATGAACTTATTTTGATTTGGCTTTAATCGGAGAAGATTCAGATACACATACAGAAAATAAAAATTAATAAAAAATTTTGTCTGCCGCTCCTGTGATCTTCAGCGTGATTTTGTTAATATCTTTATTTCTTAGACCTAAAAAATCCATTGTTTTATCTTTAATTTCGTATAGGATATCATCATCTTTATAATCCATATCGATCATCCTGGCGACCTGGTCGGCTATATACAGAATATAAGACAATTTGTTACCGTATGAATATGACGGTTTGTGGTTATCTTTTATCGCAGTTCTTATAACTTCAGGAAGGCCCCATTGTTTACATATTTCAAAGGCAGTTTCTGCATGATTGAAATTGAAAAAATTGCTTTCCGCGGCGAGAAAGACCTTGCCCTCTTTTTCCATAAATGATTTAATTTTCTTTTTTCTCTCTAAAACAAGTTAGTATAGAATTATTTTTCCAACATCGTGAATTAAGCCAGCGGTGTAAGCGGCGTTACATAAAGATGGATTTTTCCTACAGGCAATAAATTTTGATCCATATGCAACCGCGAGCGAATGGTTCCATAAATCCAAGGAATCATAAGTATATCCTCGTAATTTCCTATCCAAAACATCTTTGGTTCCTGCTGAAATAACAATTTCCCACTAATATTTTATAACCGAGAACAATTGCTGCGAGTTGGATTGAAACGATTTTGCCGCTCATAGCATAATAAGCGGAATTTACTATTTTTAGCGCCTTAAAGGCTATCACCTGATCTGTTTCAATAAATTCAACATTTTTTATACATTTAAAGTAGGATCCTCCATTAATTTCTGAATTCTCATGGCCGCTTGGGGAAATTGGGACCAACCCCTGATTTTATTTAATTGGTTTCTGTTGATATTGACTATATTGTCATGGTAAAGTAAAAACATATAGAAGTTTTAAATTCTTTTCTAGGTCCTCCTCTGGTTGGGAGTTCGGAGGAAGAAGGTACTAGTTTTCTTGTCAATGAAAAACTTAGTATCAGGCCTTAGCATTTACAAAAAGTCCAACCATACCACTAATCGCAGTGTTCAAGTTAAGTAGTTTTTCAGGCCTAATAGTTTTAATTATCGTTCCATGTTCCTTTGACACCGCATGGGCTATTATTTCGCCATTTTCTTTATAAACCTTTATCTTCACATCACTTCTTCCAATTGTATTTAAATAATTGTTCATTGCTTGGACAATACGCGATATAACGACGACATCAGAAGTGTGCGTCTGTTTTTCGGGGCAAGCTTTCGCGCTTTGGTTTAATTTATTTAACCCCACCCCTTCTTTGATGGTTCTTATTTCTTGATTTTGAATTGGATCCATTGCTCCCATATGGTTATCCTCATTGATTACAATCGGCACCGCTGGTTAAAAACTTTAGCTCTTAGTTTAATACTAGCCGGCTATGTTTTCAGGAAATGCACCGTA
>DATFMK010000475.1:0-2356 GCA_035267005.1 Balneolales bacterium | reverse complement strand
CGCAGCATCCCGAATGCTTTCGGTATTCGAGGATTTTGAAGTTGTGAAAATGCAGCTATTGGGCAAAAGAACGGTTTTGCATAGTCTTCCTTAGGTCATAACTCACAGGAAAATATGCTCAAGAATTTTTCGAGCCACTTCACGCTTGGTTCCGGAAAATTCCAATTGATCCGAATCATTAAGAACCACAACTTTATTGGTATCAACCTGGAATCCGGCTCCTTCTTCATTGAGAGCATTGGCAACAATCCAATCGAGATGTTTTTTAGAAAGCTTTTCCTTTGCGTTTGTAATTAGGTTTTCGGTTTCCATGGCAAAACCGATCAGAATCTGCCCTTTTTGTTTATGATTCCCCAGCCATTTAAGGATATCTTTCGTCGGTTTAAGAGAAAGCGTATTATTTGAAGTCACCTTCTTCAATTTCTGAGGAACATATTCTATTGGAGTGAAGTCAGATACAGCTGCTGCCATAATGATGACATCAGCTTGGGAATGTTCTTTTATCCTGTTAAAAAGTTCAATGGTAGAGGTAAAAGATTCGGTATGGATATTTTGAGGAATATCCAGATTAACGGGCCCATGAAGTAAAGTAACATCAGCGCCCAGGTTTCGGGCGGCAATAGCCATTGAAAGTCCCATCTTACCCGAACTGGGATTGGAAATGAAGCGAACAGGATCAATAAATTCCCTGGTAGGTCCCGCCGTTACGATTACTTTTTTTCCGGCTAATGGTTTTTGACTCTTATTGGAAACAAGAAGCTTTTCTATAAAAGAAACAATAGTTTCGGGTTCAGGCAATCGTCCAACGTCGTGTAGTCCACTTGCCAGGTAACCTTCATCAGGTTCCAACAAATGATAACCCATTTCAGTGGCAAGCTTACGATTTTTTTTCATGGCCGGGGAGTGATACATTCCACCATCCATCGTCGGACAAATAGCTATCGGACACCGGGCAGCCAACACTGTGCTTGTTAACATATTGTCGGATAATCCGTGGACTATTTTGGCCAGCGAATTGGCTGTACATGGAGCGATGATAAAGATATCCGCCCATTCTCCCCAATGAATATGACGAGTCCAGGATTCTGAAATATCAGCTGTATTGGTGGGGAAAATATCAATGGCTACTTCAGCGCGGGATAACGAAGCAAAGGTATCCATACCAATAAAGCGGGTAGCCGATGGAGTCATAATTACTCTGACTTCAGCTCCCGCTTTTTGGAATTCACGCAATAAGTAAACAGCTTTATAAGCTGCGATGCTTCCCGTAACGCCTAATAATATGCGCTTGCCGGTCAACATTAAATTTAGTTATTGACGTCCTCGGCACGCCGATAATAAGTCTCACCCTTTTCCATTTCTTCCAGGGCTCGTTGGGTAGCGTGAGGACGTTTCTCAAATTCCTTGGAAATTCGTTCCTGTTCTTCATTAAAAGAGAAATCGTCTTCGTCGTCAAAACCTTCGAAGTATTTTAATTTCTCATCAAGCTCCATCTTTTCACGGGCGGCTATTTGACGTGCCCGTTTTGCCATGATAGCAATACTTTCGTAAATGTTTCCAGTGATATCCTGAAAACGTTCAATTTTTCTTGTTTTAATTGGCATAGAATACGTTACCTTTGGTAATCGTTACGATTTATTCATAAATGATTCGACAATCTTTTTAACCTTAGCATATGCTTTTTTAAGGTTGTCATTAATAACAACGGCGTCGAATTTTTTTTCTTGTTCAAGTTCCATTTTTGCCCGTTCCAGCCGTTCTTTCAAGGTTCTGGTCGTTTCCGTGTTGCGTTTTAACAAACGTTCTTTTAAAACTTCCAGAGACGGCGGTTTTATGAAGATTGTCAGGCAATCATCTTTAAACTGTTTTTTGATATTTAAGGCTCCTTTAACCTCTATATCAAACAAGACATAATAGCCAGAATTTAGCTGTTTTTCAACCTCTGATCGCAATGACCCATAACGTTTACCATTATAAAACTCTTCCCATTCAATGAAATTTCTGTTATCAATATTTTTTTGGAAAGATTCGGGGCTAAGGAAATGATAATCTTTACCATTTTTCTCGCCTTCTCGTGGTGAACGCGTGGTTGCCGAAACAGAAAATGTAAGGTTTTCAAAATCTTTTAATAAGCGTTTGGCGATAGTGGTTTTACCGGAACCGCTTGGCGCAACGAGAATAATAATTTTACCTTTTCCCAACTCACTCAATATTTTGAATTTGCTCCCTGATTTTCTCAAGTATCTCTTTCAGATCGACAACATAATGAGATATGTCGGAATCGTTGGCTTTTGAACCTATCGTATTAATTTCCCGGTTCATCTCTTGAATAAGAAAATTTAATTTTCTGCCCACG
>DATFMK010000474.1:0-4519 GCA_035267005.1 Balneolales bacterium | reverse complement strand
CGAACGGAGAGAGAAATCTTCAAAGGTTCCTATTCATTCCAAAACGCTGTTTTAAATATTATTTTATATCGAACTCACAATAATTACTATCAGAGCATTACTCTGTCGTCTGTGGTTGGTGGTCATTGAATGATCTAATTTAACAACTACTTTCATTAAGTTGATAGATTATAAGCTTAAACGAACCTCATGTTAAAATATATATCTGTTGCTGATTAAATTAAAAGGTCATTTTCAGATATCATGCAACTAATCTATCCCTTTTTATACTAAATTAACGTCAATCCTAATGCAAAATACCATGACTTTTATTTTAGGTTAAAAGAATTTATCATGATAATCATTTTTAAATCATAATTACCAGACGAATTATTAAATTAAAGTTCATTTCTTCTTAGTGGCTAACGATATACTGTACAAAAGGATCCATCAATATTGATATATATTTGATTAAAAAAACTTTATAGTACAGACTATATTTGAGTGAAATTTTTCAAACACTTGCCCTATCATTATTACATTGATGCAAAAAAAGTTACGATAACAAAAGAATATTGCACTTAAGAATGTAAAATATTGTAATATTGTAATTTTTATAAATATTTAAAAACACTTGATATAAAACAAATCATTTTCAGGTGCAAAAATTTATGTAATTTTTTTTTTGCAGTAACAGAAATAATTAATTAAGATGAAAGCATCTAAAAATAGATGAGGTTTCTACTGATTTCTAAAATGTTAATTAAATAATAAGAATGGGAAGGCAAAGGTATATGAAAAAAATACTACAACTCCACTTCTTTTTTAAGCAAGAACCGCTTATAAAGTGGTTGACTCGATTAAGTTGTAGCCTGCTGGTTGTATTGATATACAGTACAGCTTACGGGCAGAGTAGTTTTAATGTGTCGGGTACCGTTAAAGATGCAACGACCGGAGAAGCGCTTCCGGGTGTTAATATAGTTGTAAAAGGTACTACGATAGGTACAGCAACAGATGCCAAAGGACATTATACTTTAGGTATCCCTTCACAGGCCGATACTCTGGTATACTCATATATTGGGTATACAAGAAAGCTGGTCGCTGTGCAAGGTCGTTCAACGATCAATGTTAAATTGACGTCGAAAACTATTTCCGGACAACAATTGGTTGTCGTTGGGTATAGTACTCAGAAAAAGAAAGATCTGACCGGTTCGGTATCAGTGGTAAACACAAAAGATATGGCGAATCAACCCGATGCACAGGTAACGAAACAGTTGCAGGGTCAGGCTTCCGGGGTAACGGTTCAATCCAATGGTCAGCCTGGACAGCAGCCAACGGTTCATATCCGTGGTTTCAATACATTTGGAAACAACACTCCGTTATATGTTGTTGATGGAGTACCAACTCAGGATATTTCAAATTTGACTCCGGATAACGTTCAATCCATTCAGGTATTGAAAGATGCCGGTGCCGCTTCTATTTATGGTGCGCGAGCATCCAATGGTGTTATTATCATTACAACGAAACAAGGTCGTAAGGGTAAAGTCACTGTTAATTACAATGCTTCTTATGGTGTACAGCAACCTAAGCAGGGTAATGTTTGGAATATGCTTTCTCCTTTAGATCAGGCAAAACTGAGATGGAAAGCCATTACCAATTCAGGTGGAAATCCGCGACCGGATGCTCAGTATGGAAACGGACAAACCCCCAGATTACCGAACTACATTACTCCTACAGGAGCTATGAAAGTGGATAAATCGAAATACTTTGTAGATCCTAATTATACGAGTACTAGTGAGTTCAATAGTTTTTACCGTATTGATCCGGCAAATAAATCTGGAACGGACTGGTATCATCAGATATTTAAAAATGCACCTATTGATCATCAGAATTTATCGGTTAGTGGTGGAAGCAAAATCGGTAATTATTTCTTTTCAGCCGATTATATGAATCAACAGGGTACATTGATTGATACCTATTTGAAGAAGTATGCCATTCGTGCTAATTCGAACTTTAACGTTGGCAATCATATAAAGATCGGCGAGAATATGGCGTACTCAATTAGTCAAAATCCCAGAAGTGCTACAAATAATGAAGGAAGTGCTATCGGGATGGCTTTACGCGAACAGCCTATTGTTCCGGTTCATGATATTATGGGTAATTTTGCCGGTTCTTATGGAAAAGAATTAGGTAACGCGAGAAATCCGGTAGCTATTCAATATCGTACCAGAAATAATCGCGGTTTAGCAAAGAGATTATTCGGTAATGCCTTTGCACAAGTCGATTTCCTCAAAAACTTTAACTTCCGAACCAGTTTTGGTGGATCGATAAGTTCAAGTTTTTATCATAGTTTTGCATTTCCCGAATATGAAAATGCTGAGAACAATACGACGAATTCATTCTCCGAAAGTTCTTATCATGATGAAAGCTGGACATGGGATAATACTTTGACTTTTCAGAAAGATTTTCTGAACAAGCACAATGTCAAGATTTTGTTGGGTACAGAAGCTCATAAAGATACCGGAACAGGTCTTGGTGGAACGACTCAGGATTATTTCTCTTTTAATCCTGCTTACACCAATCTTTCTACCGGATCCGGAACACAAACGAACTTCAGTTATACGTACGGCACTTCCTTATTCTCTTTATTTGGAAGAGTCAATTATAGCTATATGGATAAATATCTCTTTAGCTTTACGTTACGCCGTGACGGGTCTTCCAAGTTCCTGGATAACCGATATGGTTTATTTCCTGCTGTAAGTGCTGGCTGGCGTATTTCAAATGAGAATTTCATGCAGAATATCAAATGGATTTCTGACTTGAAGATTCGTGGTAGTTATGGTGTAATGGGTAATCAGTTAAATGTGGATCCTGCCAATGGTTATTCATTATATGCCGGTGATAATACCTATTCTTATTATCCGATATCAGGTAATAACAGCCAAAAAACATTAGGATTTATACAATCTCGTATAGGTAATCCCGCTGCGAGATGGGAAAAAGATGTTAATGCAAATATCGGTTTTGATGCCACCTTGTTTAATGGCTGGCTCGAAATAACCATGGATTATTACAATAAGGACATCAAAGATTTATTATATAATCCACCATTACCAGGAACAGCCGGATTGGCAAGTGCACCTTACAAAAACGTAGGTAGTATGCAAGATCACGGTGTAGACTTGACCTTAAAAGGTAATCAGGGCTTATCCAGTGGACTGAATTTAAATGAAACTTTATCATT
The DNA here is from genome assembly GCA_035267005.1 of Balneolales bacterium. Lineage (GTDB taxonomy): Bacteria > Bacteroidota > Rhodothermia > Balneolales > DATFMH01 > DATFMH01. The sequence continues at coordinate 1,296 of DATFMK010000474.1, read as the reverse complement.
TACGACTTACCATAACAAGATTGTAAGCATTGCACCCGGTATTAATTATTTCCAACAAGATAGTCGTCGTTTTAACGGCGTGGATATTATTCGTAATGCGGTTGGGCATGCGGTATCCTCATTTTATGGATATAAAATTGTTGGTTTCTGGAACAGTAAACAGGAAATTCAGCAAGCCGATGCAAAAGCCCAAAAAGCGACAGGTAGTTCAAGTGCGACTTATCAAACAGGTGAAGGTGTTGGTCGTTTCCGCTATCAGGATACCAATGGTGACGGTCAGATTACTTCGGCCGACCGGACATATCTGGGAAATCCGAATCCAAAATTTACCTATGGTTTAAATTTGGGCGCCAATTATAAGAATTTTGATTTCAGCATATTCCTTTATGGGGTATATGGAAATCAGATTTGGAATCAGGTTAAATGGTTCACCGATTTCTACTCTTCATTTGAGGGTGCAAAGAGCCATACCGCTTTGTATAATTCCTGGACGCCACAAAATCATAATGCGAAAGTTTCTATTCAGGAAAATGGTGGTTCATTTAGTACCAATGAAGTTCCGAATTCCTACTATGTCGAAAATGGTTCTTATTTGAGAGCTAAAAATGTAGTTATAGGTTACACCCTTCCGGATCGTCTTGTTGGTCAGTTAGGTGCCAGTAAACTAAGGGTCTACGTAAAAGCGGCTAATCTGTTTACTATAACTCCGTATAGTGGTATCACCCCGGCAATAGCTGGTAGTGGTAGTAGTAGTACAGATTTTGGAATCGATTTGGGATCATATGCTTCCCCACGAGAATTTCTGATAGGTGCAAATCTGTCGTTCTGATAAACTTTTTGTGAATTTAAAAAAGAGTCTAAAATGAAAAAGTCGCGTTATATTACTTTAATAACAGTAGTTGTTGCAGGCTTACTTGTTGCATCCTGTAAGAACTTTTTAAATGAACCTCCCCGTGGTTCACTAAGCGGTGGAGTCGTACAGAATAAGAAAGGGGTCAATACACTATTGATTGGTGCTTATGCGGCCCTGGATGGTAACTTTGGTTGGACGGATGGAAATCCCTGGGAAAATTCTCCTGACAACTGGATTTATGGTGCTATTGCAGGTGGTATGGCACATAAAGGAAGTAGTGCGGGTGACCAACCTCCAATAACACCGATTGCCACATGGCAGGTTTCACCATCTAACGGTTTCCTGAATGATAAATGGAAAGGTGATTATGAAGGTATCAGCCGTTGTAATTCAGTGCTTAGTAATCTTAAGCAAGCGAAAGATATGTCATCTTCCCAAAAATC
>DATFMK010000473.1:0-3009 GCA_035267005.1 Balneolales bacterium | reverse complement strand
CATCACCTCCTTATAATTTTTTAAAAAAGCATCGTATCTCAATCAAACCTTTGTAGGGCGATCTACAGCGGCTTATTACCTGGATTTTGCACGAGTCGGAGGCTTTCATAGGCAAGGCGTCTAAGGGTGACGTCGTAGTACTTTACTTCGAACTCTTAGCAACGCAGCATATGAAAGCCTCCGGCTCGCCCAACGGGTGAAAATTAGTGAGATAATTTCCGTCGTCATCCTTTCTACCTATTGGGTATTATTCTATACTTCCCAAATAATCACAACCTGTCGTTATTAAATATTATTCACAATTTTAATTAATTTTCATGCAATATTAAGGTATTAAGCTATTCCGAGGGTGCGCTTCTTTGCATTGGCCACATGCTTTCTCAGCGCGGCAACTGCGCGCTCCTTATCTCTGGTTTTCAATGCTGCCACTATCTCTTTATGCTCCAGTATTGCTTCAGACAGGTTGGCGCCTCTTTTAAGAGATCGGTAGCCGGATTGTATTGGTTTGTCTTTTAGGCCCTGCACGATGTTCTTGAGCGTCCCATTGTCTACAATACTTATGAAGGCAACATGGAAATAATGATTTGCCTCGAAACTAGCCCAGAAATCATTTTCATCAAGGGCCTTCTCTTGTTCTTCTATCCATCTTTCCATTTCGGAAAGATCGATTGATATATTATTGTCCAGAGCTATTTCGATTACGTACTTTTCCAGGCATAAGCGCAGGTCAAATATTTCTTCAATCTCTTTTACGGTAATAGCCGTTACCAGATATCCATGATTCGGCAGGTTTTTTACCAACCCTTCTTCTGTAAGCCGCATGAAAGCCTCTCTGACGGGAGTGCGGCTGGTCCCCAAGGATTTGGAGATTGCGGATTCATATAAAACGGAATTTGACTCGTATTCACCCGTGACAATCGCGCGTTTGATTTTACAGTAGGCCTTGTCCCTCAAAAGACTGGTCGATCGGTCCATGTTGGTATTGCCTTTGCATCTTAGGTCAGCTACGAAGTTGAGTACAGTATTGAGTACAGGGATGAATACAATCATCCGTATTATGGTTCTTCTAATTTGTCAACACCTTATATTTGGGATTTGTTTCGTATTTCGAGTTTCGAAATTCCGGTTTATCCGGGTTAGGTTTCAGTGGTACAGAACTATCTAAAAAGCTTGGTGTCTTGCAAGCAGCGGTGAGTATTTCGGTAAGGCATGGTTGGAAGGATCACCAAATCCGAGCAGCTAGAGCTTGTCCCCAAAATAAGGAACCAGAGAATTTACTAGGTTGGATTTTGGTAATAATTTATGGCTGGATTTTGAGTTGCGATCAAATTTTTGAGGACAGATCAGTCGATGCTAAATGACAATCACAACGGGTTGAAGAGGATTGCTCGCTTCAAGTTATCATCTGAGCATCTTGGATTTAAGTCATTGTTATCATGATATATATAGCAGTAAACTGCATCGGACGTCAACGAGCCGGGATTGATGATATCACAGGTTCTTTCTGTCTGAAATTTTTGTCTATTCGTTTGAGAGCTATCTTTAACGACACAAATCAGCCGGGCTTAGCGTTGGCTGCATTTATTTGTTGGAATCTTTTAGTTTAATTTTTTCTAAACCTGATAGAGACCAAGCCATTGTATAACGATGTGGTGAAAATATGTATTCACCCGATATTACAGCTAACACTTTCCCTGATGCTAAATCAATAACCGGTCCCCCACTCCATCCTTCTTGAGATTCTGCGCTAATAAAATATAAATATGCAGTTCCTGTGCTATGATTGATCTTTTCTATTTTGCCAATAGAATATTTAATAGAGTAAAAGTCACTATTTTTATAAAAAATAGTACCAATCAAAAGAACATCTTGTCCTACTTTTGCAACTTTACCTATTGGAAAAAAATTAGTCGGGTGATTTTTCTTTATCTTATAGTAGCCAACATCCCATTTTAATACGTTTTTATTTATAAGTTTATTATTTACTTTATTTATATTTAAAATGGTCGCTTTATCATTTTCTTGCCAATGAGAATTAATGCGTGTGCATAGGTATTTAGAGGTGGAGTTGCCATAAACATCGATATTGCGAGCAAATGCAATTTTACTTTGATCTGCTGCGTGCTTAGCTGTTACTAAAAAATTGCTATTTATCATGAATGCAGTAGCAGGTTTTAAACCTATTGTTTTAAACTGTTTACCGTTATAAGGACCAATTTGCTTTTGCGGAAGAATGCTATATACGCATTGTAAATACTTGGATATTGTTGATGGCGTGTTTTCGGTGAATGTTTTTATTTCCCATCCAAAAACGCTTCCAATAAAAAGAAAATAAGCCAGAATAGTAAATAAAATTGATCTCATTTTTTTCTAACCAGAGATTAGTCAGCTCATTTTATCATGTAAGTGGTTTGAAATGTGAGGTCCCCAAATTACAGTTTTCTTGCCAATATTTGGAATTCGATGATTATCAAACTCAGTGAAGATAAGTTTTCGATATCATACGGTTTTTGAATTTGTCAAATATTTGATAGCAGAAAGCATGCATTCGCATTTTTCAAAAAAAAGCAGTCTGAATTGAAGTTTTGATCGTTAGGTATTTATTGTGATATACAAATCATATCCTTCATTTTACTATCATCAGGCGATACCACTATATTTTGGGGTGGCTCATTGGTCGAAAAAATAATAATCGGTGTATATTTTGTTGGGCAATCTGAATATTGCCTTTATTTCAGGAGCAGGCACGATCTTGGGTTTTCGGTCTGTAAATACACGAATCATTGCGAATTCGTGCAGGCCGAGGGTTCGCGCCACTGAATGAAATTCGGCGTATTACTACAAAAAAGGGGGTAATTTAAGCGCGTTTGTCTACATGAAGGATCTGGTTTGGAACATTAATATTTTATAATTTAAATATGTTGCTGGCTTCCGGCGATTGTTCGTTGCGGCAATCAAAGCTGTAGGTTAAATTAAAAAAATTTGAAACTTGCACCGTATCCAATGCGC
>DATFMK010000472.1:0-4109 GCA_035267005.1 Balneolales bacterium | reverse complement strand
TGTTGATGCATCAGAATGTGCATCGGTAAACCGAACACCTGTTTGGGCTAATTTATCAATATTTGGAGTCTCAATACTAACCCCACCATAGCAACTGATATCACCATAACCGACATCATCTGAGTAAATTATAATTATATTCGGCTTCTCGTACTGAGCATTCGTTTTACCCCTTACGTTTGAATCATTGCATGAATTCGTTGAGATCGTAAAGGCAAAAAAACAAATACATAGTAAAAGTTGGTTTTTTCTCATTTTAAATCTACCGCATAATGGTTATGGAGTTTGGTGAGGGAAATATCTTGTTGGATATTTAAAAAATCGCTTCCAAAATATCATACCAACTTTTTTAAAATACCTTGAAATATCAGTATACCTCAATTATGTTATCGCTAACATATATATTTTGCATTATATTGATTAATTGCTTGATTATCAAACAAATCAGGTACTTAATTATAAAATATCGTGAATTCGAGATAAAATCTTTTTTAAACGGCATTTTTAAATTACTACTTCGCATTGAAGATTTCTCGCGCCACTCGAAATGACGCGAAAAGGTGATAAATTATAGTAAGAGTTAAAAATATCACGCAAAGATGTCATTCCGAATCCACATTTGGGTTTGGAAATATAGTAAACATCGATATAAGACAAAATAACACCATATTCATGCTTATCATTATTGTGAACGCATGATAAAATAAATTTAAATTTGTTGATGATGGTTCAAATCTCATTTATCACCTGAATATAGAATTTCGCTTTTAATTTAATATATCATCATTAATATCAATTCTCACACTTACCTGATGTTGTTTTCAATTCGTTCCATCAATATTCTGAATCGCTGATTGTCGGGATGCATCTCAACTAATTTCTTTGCGTGTTGTAGTGCCATCTTTAACTTCTTATTCTGTAAATATAGCGTGATAATTCCGTACTGATAATCAGTATTATTCGGATCAATATGGATCGCCTTAAGATATTTTTGCTCGGAGTTATGATATTGATGTAATTTTTGATACACGATTGCCCAGTTGTAATAAATCCGGGCGTGTTCAGGCATTCGTTTTACCGCTTCTTTAAAATAGCCGATGGAAACATTCAGCCGACCTTTCTGGGCTACTAAAAGTGCCAATGAGTAATATGCAGGACCATAATCCGGTTCCTGACGAACCACTGTTTTCAGTAGTTTTTCCGCTTTATTATTTTTTCCCTGCTGGTTATATAAATCAGCAAGATTGATTCGTGCTTCATTGAAGTGTGGATTTTTTGCCAGAGCCTTCCGATAGGCTTTCTCGGCTTTTCCCCATTTCTTCATTCGCTCATAATACTCACCCTGATTAAATTGTCCCGCCGGGAAATATTGCGTTACCTGGAAATGTTGTTTTAAATCTCTATATGCAACTTTATAAGCGGATTGCTCCGAATCCGGAAAATCTGATTTTTGTAAGTTGGCAAGTCCACTCATGGCAGCCACTCGAACAGACCGCACAGAATCCATAATCATGGGTTTCAGAATCTGATCTCTTGCAGATTCACTCAAATTGGATACGGCTTTAACGGCACTTGTCCGCACTAAGCTGCTCTTCGACTTCAAAGCCTGCTGCATGGCATTCACCGCTTGTCCATCTGAAAACTGTCCGAGATACCATAAAGCAGTCGCCCGGGCAATGGCGGGCTGAGTATTATCTTTCGCAAGTCGAATCAATTCGGGTTCCGCATTGGGTCCGGTTTTCGAAGCCTGAGCTAGAACTTCTGTAAATTTATAAAAATGATTTTTAGGAGTCGGAGAGCCATACCATTTTTGGATGGTTTGAGCCGCCCACTTGGCACTTTTCTTTTTATGACAGGAATTGCAGGCATTTGGCGTACCATATTTCTCCGTCAGATCCGGTCTGGGAATTCGGAAACTGTGATCTCTTCGAAAGTCCACCTGCATATAGTTTTTGCCGGTCATATGACAATTGACGCATTTCGCTCCCGCTGTATTCATTTTATGATGTGTATGTGCCGGCGTATTATAACTCGAAGCGTGACAACTTATGCAAAGCGCATTCCCTTTAGCGATCAGATGATAGGTATGGGGATTATGACAATTCGTACAGGCAATTCCGGCATGATACATCCGGCTCTGTAAAAAAGATCCGTAGACATAATCTTCGTTTTTAATCTGTCCATCCGGATAATAATTGGGGGGATGAGGCAAATCCGGAACAAAATGATCCATTAATGTTCCTTTAAAATTATAGGCTTTTGAGACTTGTTCCCGCAGCGAGTGGCATCGTGCACATTCTTCGGCCAGTTTGTGAGATCCTATTCCGGTCGTCATCTTCAATTCACTGCGCACAATTTTCATATCGGGCTTTTTACCATGTAGTGAACGTATGTAATCCACATGCTTCTTACCGGGACCATGGCAGGCTTCGCAGCTCACATTGATACTCGACCAGGTGGTATGAAAGGAATCCGATTTCGCGATATAATTTTGATGCAGATTGGTCGAATGACAATTAGCACACATCGTATTCCAGTTCATGGCTCCGCGGGTCCAATACAAAAAATCATGGGGATTGATTTTCAGGTTAGGATACAGGGAAAACCATTGCTTCTTTTTAGTATTCCAGGCCACTGTCAATGCCTGATATTTCCCGCCGGGAAAACGGATCAAATATTGCTGCAAGGGGGTCCAGCCTAACGTATAAGCAATATTGTAATTATGACATCTCCCTTTGGGCCCTTTTGTGTGGACCATGAAACTCCCGTTTTTTTTGAAAAAACGATAAGTCGTTCCATTATGCCGGAATGTGGTATTGTTAAAATCACCCCGCACATTTTTAGAATCGGCCACCGCCATGGCATGATAGTGATCCGACTCTTTCCATTTTTTGTAGGCTTCAGCATGACATTTTTTACAAGTCTTCGCTCCCACAAAGGCCTGATTGGAAACCATTTTATAAGGTTTGGCAACTTGTTTATACCGGCCGGATAACTTTGTCTTTGCGGATTTATTACAACTATAAGTGAAAAATGCGATATCAAGAATGAGAATTGCCGCTACAATTTCAAAAATTGAAATCTTTGTTTTTCTTTTAATTGACATTCGTATTAATCCGCCTCATTTCGTTCTATCACCAAAATTAAAAATTTTCTAAAATCCGCTTATTACTGAGATGAAAAACAAATGTTAACTTGATTTCGCACTTCGAAAAACAGAAGAGGGAATAGGCTCACGTCTTGGTACATACCATTTATGATTACGCTTCAATCCAGGCCGGATCCATTCTAAGTCCAATGATGGAGATACCATTTTGGGTTTCCTTTTGTAATAGAGCCGAAACGGGTGTAATCCAGCCTTGAGCATCAAGGTACTTTTTTTCCAGACTCCACCCCAGTAATGATAATCTTCATCAATCACAGTAGCATCATGTATGCGTAATTCAGCTCCCGTATCTGTCTTTAAAAAGAAGATATATTTTCCATCTTTCGGGATGTTCAGATATCCATGATAATACACCACTTCATTAGTATTATTGGGTACCATTTTTACATTTGGACTATTGGAATCCCCTGTTTTTTCAGGAGTTAAACCGGCTACCTGTGGAACCCACGGATAATTACCTTTATAGATTTTCCATTGCACTCCCTGCACTGTATTAACTTTTTTAACTGGTGGGATTAACATATTGTCATAAGGACGTTTTGCCGAAGCATTGGGCCGGTGGACCCAAAGCGTTTCATTTTTCATTTTCTTTTCAAGAGATTCCGCCAGCGATGCTCCTTCCACATTATTTGACGTCTTGTCGAGATTATGCAACTCTTCCGGATCTTTAACAATATTGTATATTTCAAATGGATCACTTTGGGATTTAATGTTATAGCGTACGCCCACATAATTTCCCAGACGAATCATTTGCATCTGACCCCGTTTACGTTCGCGATGCTGTGGAGCAAAATCCTGATAACCTGGTGTGTGTCCTCCTTGATAATATTCTACATAAATCAGAGGTTTTTGTTGTTTCCCTTTTCCCGTTAATTCGGAGAGTAATGAAACCCCATCAGATTCCTCTGGCGCGGGTACTCCGGCCGCATCAGTAAAAGTAGCG
>DATFMK010000471.1:0-2957 GCA_035267005.1 Balneolales bacterium | reverse complement strand
TACGGATAGCCAGGAAATAGGCCGGTTTGATTTGGGTAATTCATTCCCGCGGCTGATCAATGCACATCCCAATAACATTTTTCTCGTAAAATTTTCTTACTGGTTTAATTTATAGTAATGATAAATTAAATACCGTTTACCATTAACGAGGTAGCCAATGCAGGTTACCTCGTTTTTCGTTCCGGATCATTAGACATGGCTGTTTTTCGAAAAGTATACATATAGATAAAACATATAGTAAACGGGGGGCTATTGTTTTTTTAAATCAATGATATATGTTTAAATAAAGATTGGTATCTTAAAGACTATTTAAATCTTCCTAAATAATTCACTAATATTGAATTTTCTTTGTGACTAATGGATTTTATGTCTGTCATTCATCAATAATAACGTTGCCACATTTTATCTGCTTTATCCAATAAAGTATCATTTTTAAATAACTTTCCCGAAGGTATAATCTACCCCTCCTAATATTTTTATCACAATATGAATCATCGAGAAACAATTTTGTTTGAACATCATCCACAACCCATGTGGATTTTTGACACTGAAAGAATAAACATTTTAGAAGTCAATGAAGCGGCATTGAATAAATATGGTTATTCAAGAGATGAATTTCTCTCTTTGAACATAAAAGAATTACATCCGGCTTCCGAAGCCCGGAATTTGGTAGACGAATTTGGGAAAAACATTCGGGGCTATGATGATATAGGGATCTGGCTTCACAAGAAGAAAGATGGTAGTCTTTTTTATACCCATATAATTTCCCAGTCAATGGAGTATAATGATAAACAGGTTAAACTGGTCTTATCGCAAGATGTTCCGGAAGATATTTCCAATGAAAAATTATTGAAAACCTCGTACAATCATTTGAAATATCATGTGGCTAACACGCCATTGGCCATTATTGAATGGGATAAGAATCTGAAAATTCAAACATGGACAGGTCAGGCAGAAAGTATATTTTGTTATCCCCGGGGGGAAATTAAAGGTAAAGACCCATTTATGTTAACTGATCAATATGTGAGCCTGGATGAACGTGTGATGGCCAAAGATAAGGTTAGGGAATTGGTAGATGAAGATATAACGAGTAATTATTTCGAATTAAAAGTCAGGGATGGAAGAGATAATGAAAAATATACCCGTTGGCATAATTCAGCTTTAAAAAATGCCGATAATGAGCTTATTTCAATAATTTCATTTGTAGAAGATATTACAAGTCAGAGGTTAGCTGAGAAGGAACTACATAAAAGCCAACAGCTGTACAAGTCATTATTTGATAATTCACAGGATGCCATTATTCTTGCGGATGATCACATGCGATTAATTGATGTTAATAATGCAACTTGCCGGTTATTGGGTTATTCTTTCGACGAGTTGTATATGAAGAGTATCGATTTTATTACCCCAGAAGAGTTCCTGGATAACGAGCATCATACATGGAATGATTTTATGGACCGGGGCACCCAGGACGGCGAATATAAGGTTAAACATAAATCCGGGGACATTTTTACCATAGAATATCGGGCGGTATCGGATATAATGCCGGGGATTCACCTTTCTGTTTTACGGGATATTACCAAAAGGAAAAAAGCCGAATTAGAACTTAAGCACCAAAATATTTTTATAGAAACAGCTATTAACAGTCTACCGGGCCTTTTTTATGTGGTGGATGCAAAGGGGAATCTGGTACGGTGGAATAAGAATATGGAAGAGATACTCGGTTATACGGCTGAAGAACTTTCCAAGGTTGACCCAATGTCACTTTATGCTCCTGAAGATCGAGTAAAAGCTGAACAAAAGATCGGGGAGATAATTGAGAAGGGATACGCCATGGCCGAATTAAACCTGATGAGTAAAGATGGCACAACAAAACCGTATTACATCACCGGTAAATATTTTAATGATTTGGGACGTAATTTTATTGTCGGGATGAGTATTGATATCAGTCAAAGAAAAGAAGCAGAAGAGAAGATCAAGAAGTCACTTCGTGAAAAAGATGTTTTACTTTCTGAGATTCATCATCGCGTAAAAAATAATTTAGCTGTGATATCCGGCCTTTTGGAACTTCAGAAAGAGATTACAGACGAACCCAATGCCAAAGATGCTTTGCATGATAGTCAAATGAGGGTGCATTCCATTGCCATGATTCATGAGAAATTGTATCAGAATGATGATCTTTCAGAGATAAAATTTGATGATTATATCAAAGATCTGGCTCGGTTAATACGATCATCATATCATTCGAAAAATAAAGAGATTAGTGTTACGTATGACACAGAACCCCTATCATTGAGTGTAAATAAGGCAATTCCATGCGGACTTATTATAAATGAGATTTTAAACAACGCTTTTGAACATGCTTTTACCCATAGAGAAAAGGGTAATATTAAAATCACATTCAAACAGACTGAAGAGAAGAAATATCTATTGAAAATAAAGGATGATGGGGTTGGTTTACCAGATGATATTTCTATACAATCAACTTCTTTGGGACAAACCTTAATAAGGACACTGGTCCGGCAATTAAAAGCAAATATTAAGATTACGAGCACGAATGGAGTATCATATTCGCTCCTTTTTAATTAGGGTGACCAAAAAAAATCCATTTTTTACACAACCCAGGAAAATTTTTTTTCATTTAATACGGTTTCTCCGTCGTACCGGTACCCAACAAGTTTACCACTGTTGGCAATACTGTAATCGACACATGCCACATTTTTTTGCTGAAGACGAGGTTTGCCTTTCATCCAGTAATGTCCAAAAAACACGGGTTTTTCATCTATTGGATAATGTATATCATCATTCAATAGTGATTCAGTAATCGGGATATCAATCACATTCATTTCGTCTGGAAACAAGACTTCCTGATAAGTTTTGTTTCTCAGTTTGTTCCACCATTGCACGCGGATAGAAGATCGTATGTGCCCGTCTTTATCTTTATATTCTGCCCCATA
>DATFMK010000470.1:0-2300 GCA_035267005.1 Balneolales bacterium | reverse complement strand
CATCGGCGATCAAAACATTCGCTCCTTCTTTCACAAACCGGGTGGCGATCGCTTTTCCGATCCCGGCTGCGGCTCCTGTTACAATGGTACGTTTTCCTTCAAGTCTGCTCATCATATTATATTTTTACGTGGGTTTGATATAATTATTCTAATCTTAAATATCACTTAATTATTTCCGAAATAAGCGCTTATAAGATCTCTCACTCCAAAAGTGGGTTCGAGATGACGCCCTACATTATATTTATAAACTTTTGACATCAATCCGATGCGTCATTTCGAACGGAGAGAGAAATCTTCACTGGTTAATACTCGTCTCAAATTGTAGTTTTAAGAAAATAATCTTATTTCAGACTAACCTTCTTTTTAAATTTTATCTACGGGATTAACTAATGTTCCAATTCCTTCAATTTTTGTCGTGACCGTATCGCCAGGCTTAATGAATATGGGAGGTTTGCGGCTGAATCCGACACCACTCGGGGTTCCGGAGGCGATCAGATCGCCGGGTTCGAGAGTAAAGTAAGTTGAGACCTGTGAAATCAAATCTGCCACCCCAAAAATCATATTTTTGGTGTTATCATCCTGCAACGTTTTATCGTTGACGCTACAGGTGAGATGCAGGTTTTGAGGATCTTCGATCTCGTCAGCCGTCACGATAACCGGTCCGAACGGACAAAACGTATCCAGTGATTTAGCGCGAACCCATTGCTTATCTTCGAACTGCAGATCACGGGCTGAAATATCATTTAGAACGGTATAGCCAAACACATGAGATAAGGCATCTTCTTTGGATACATTTTTAGCTCTTTTCCCGATGATCACTCCCAGCTCCACTTCAAAATCAACTTCATCTGTTAATTTTTCAGGAATCAGAATCGTATCGGTAGCTGAGATAATAGAACTTGGAAATTTGGTGAAAACCAGTGGATTTTTTGGCAATTCCATTTTCGATTCCGACGCATGATCCACGTAGTTCAATCCGATAGCAATAATTTTGGATGGATTTCGGTATGGAGCATCGAATTCAACATCATCCAATGATTTCTTGTTCGCTTTTTTGAATTCTTTCTCCAGTATATCCTGAATACTTTTATCGGCCTGAATGAATTCCAGCATTGATCCATTAAACTCAAGTTCTTTCAATGGGACCATACCGTCATCATCAATAGCAACCGGCCGTCCGTTTTTTAATGTTGCAAACTTCATTCGTTTATTTCCTTCCAGATTTTTCCATTTGGATATTCATAATTTTTTAAAGATTCAGCTTTCATTGTGGCACTATAGCCCGGTTTTGTGGGAACCATATAATTCCCATTATTCATAACAACCGGATCAATAAAATGTTCGTGAAGATGATCCACATATTCAATCATCCGGTTTTCCAGCGAACCACTGACTGCAATGTAATCGAAAATTGACAAATGTTGTACATATTCACAGAGTCCGACTCCGCCGGCATGCGGACACACCGGGATTTTATATTTTACGGCCATTAATAAAACCGAGAGGATCTCATTTACACCCGCTAACCGCGTACTGTCTATCTGACAAAATGAGAATGCGTTTGCCTGCAAATATTGTTTAAACATGATGCGGTTATGCACATGTTCCCCGGTGGCTACTTTTATCGGCGCAATGGCCTTAGCGATGGCGGCGTGACCCAGAATATCGTCCGGATGTGTCGGTTCTTCGATCCAATGCGGATTAAATTCCGCCAGTTGTTTCATATTTTCAATGGCTTGCCGGACGCCCCATTTCTGATTTGCGTCCATCATCAGGGGACGTTCCGTTCCGATTTCTTCACGGATAATGGCAGCGCGACGGATATCATCATTAATATCAGCCCCGACCTTCATTTTGAAACGGGTCCAGCCTTCGGCCAAAGCTTCCCTGCAAAGGCGCCGGACTTTTTCATCGGAATAACCCAGCCAGCCGGCAGAAGTGGTATAAGCCGGATATCCCGATTCGCGTATTTTTTGTTCACGTTCCGCTTTGGTATTTGCCTTCCGCTCCAGCATCGCCAGAGCTTCATCAGGGGATAAGACATCATCAATATAGCTGAAATCGATCGTCGAGATGAGCTGTTCGGGCGTCATATCCGCCAACAGTTTCCAGAGTGGTTTCTGTTCAACTTTGGCATACAGATCCCACACCGCATTGATTAATGCCGCTGCGGCCAGATGAATCACTCCTTTTTCAGGTCCCAGCCAGCGAATCTGACTATCCCCGGTTAGTTCATGCCAAAAACCGGCCATATCCTCCGTAATAGAACTTAAAGTCCGGTTTCGAACGAATGGCAGAAG
>DATFMK010000469.1:0-9438 GCA_035267005.1 Balneolales bacterium | reverse complement strand
TCTTTCAGATCAAGGGTCAGGACAAACTGTTTGGTATTCTTTTTCATGATTTATTCTTTGAGTCTGAATTTAAAAAGTCACATTATAAATAGCATTTGGCATGATAAAAATTGATGCGCACCAACATTATTGGTCATATGATCCAGTTAATTATAACTGGATTAATGATGATATGAAAATTCTGAAACGAGATTTTCTTCCGGATGATTTATCTCCCATTTTAAAGGAGAACAATTTTGATGGAAGTGTGGCGGTCCAGGCCCGTCCTTCCGCCGAAGAGAATACATTTTTACTGAATTTGGCCGATCATCATGAAATCATCAAAGGAGTTGTAGGTTGGGTTGATTTGCAGGCAGAAAACGTGGAAAAGCAACTGGAAGAACTTGCAAAACATCCTAAATTGTGCGGCATTCGTCATCTGGTACAGGACGAACCCGATGATCAGTTTTTACTACGCAAGGATTTTAAAAGGGGAATATCTTACCTGAAAAAATACGATCTAACTTACGATATTCTTATTTTTCCCAGGCATTTGCCGGCGGCTATTGAATTTGTTCAGGATTTCCCGGAACAAAAATTTGTATTAGATCATATAGCAAAACCGTACATTAAAGACCATAAAATAGATAATTGGGCAAAAGGGCTTATGGCATTAGCCAAACATCCCAAAGTATTTTGTAAATTATCGGGAATGGTAACCGAAGCAGTTTGGAACCAATGGACCGAATCGGATTTTAAACCGTATTTGGATGTCGTGTTTGAGGCTTTTGGAAGTGACCGTCTGATGATTGGCTCTGACTGGCCGGTTTGTACCTTATCGGGTGAATATGATGAGGTTATAAAAATCGTTGACAATTATATTGAATCGAATGTATCAGGTCGCGAGCGAGAAAAAATTCTGGGTCAAAATGCCGTTCAATTTTATGGATTAAACATTTAATAGTTTTAAGTAGCAAAGTTATTATGGATTTACATATGAAAGACAAAGTTATATTAGTAACCGGAGGCGGGGGCTTGGATGGTAGTATTGGTGAAACTATTGTGCAATCGATTGCCAAAGAAAATGCGATACCTGTTATTATTGATAAACATCCGAGAGGTAAAAGGATAGAAGAAGCATTTAAAGAACAAGGAAAACAGTCGTTGTTCGTACAGGCTGATCTGAGAAATGAAGAAGAATGTAAAAAGGTAATTGAGAAGGCTCTCTCGAAGTTTGGGAAGATTGACGGCCTTGTAAATAATCTTGGGATCAACGACGGCGCCGGTCTTGATGGATCGGTTGATAATTTTATCGCCTCCCTTCAGCTCAATCTCGTTCATTTTTTCACCATGACGAAATATAGTCTGGATGCTTTAAAAAAATCAAAAGGTGTCATCATTAATATTGCATCGAAGGTTGCAGTGACCGGTCAGGGTGGAACGTCCGGATATGCCGCTTCGAAAGGGGGCGTTTTAGCCTTAACCCGTGAATGGGCGTTGGATTTAAGAGCGTATGGAATCCGGGTAAATGCAATGATCATTAGCGAATCCTGGACACCTGGTTATAAAGAGTGGGTTCAAAAATTCGACAATCCGGGGGAAAAACTTAAGTTCATAAATGATAAAATACCTTTAGAAAAAAGGATGACGACACCAGAAGAAATAGCGAATACCGTTTTATTTCTGTTGTCAGATCGTTCCTCCCATACAACCGGTCAGCACGTATATGTCGATGGCGGATACGTTCATCTGGACCGGGCGATTTCGTGATGAAATTAAGTTGATTATTATTTGACGATTATCAACTAATGATTTTAAAAGTGAGTTCATGTGCAGGATTCGCATTAAAAATCATAAATTGTCAATCCTTGTTTTGAAATTTAAAGCAGATTCGTTTTATAATTGCAAAATGATTTAGGCCATTCTCGCTACGTGGAGGGACATGCCATGGTATGCCCCCCCATTATTGATGTATTATTTAAAAAGAGGTATGAGGAAAAGATCATTAGCTTTTATAAGTTATCCATTTTGGTAATCCTTAATTTATGGGAAGCATTAGAGTGTGGAATTAGATCTAAGGATTAACCAGAATTATTTACGTAACCAATAAGAAGTAATACATATCATATTGTAAATAAAGTAATTTAAAAAAATGAACCGATGCTCGATTTTGAGGACGTTAAAAAAGCTGTGAAATTTCGCCGCAGATCACGATTAAATTTCTTGGTGAATAACCCGGGTTATTACGACCTGTACCTTTTACTAATTTGATAGCATTAATTTCATGTAATATCCGAAGTGAGGAAAATTAAAATATAGCTAACGTTCAACCATGAAAAAGATCATCACTTACTCATTTCTCGTTCTTTGTTTCTTCATTCAGGCTTGTTCGCGCCCTTCCTTTACAAAGACGGATCATCAGATAATCATGCATCGCGATGGTGGTACGCTGGCAATGCAAGTCATTTCCAATAATATTATACACATCATTTATGCTCCGGGGGATTCCATCCCCGCTAAAAAGGAATTGGCCGTCATCGCCAAACCGGAATCAGTCCATTGGAGTGTGAAAGAAGAAAACGGCATCGTAATGCTGAAAACGGATTCGTTAACGGCCAAAATCGATACATCAGGCAGGATTTCGTATTACGATAGCAGCGGTCGCTTATTGATTTCAGAAAAAGTGAATGGACGTAAAATGCCGATTGTCAAAGATCAGGGGAAATCGACATACGCTCCGGAACAGACCTTTAATGTAGGTGATGAAGCCCTTTACGGATTAGGGCAATATCAAAATGGTTTAATTAACTGGAAAGACGTACCACTCCGGTTTCGTCAATTTAATCAGCAGGATGCCGTTCCTTTTCTGGTTTCAACGAAAGGATATGGTTTGTTGTGGGACAACTATTCGGTTACCAAATTCAATCCGCCGAGTCATCAACTACACTTTCAGAATGTGATTGACTCGGCACGTAACATTCGAACGACCAGTTTCACTCCTAAAAAATCGGACACCTATCATTTTGCTATGGAGTGTAAGACGAAGAAGGGCAATCGTTTCAGTGGCCCCGTCGTACTGACCATTAACAAGGATACCGTCATCTATTACAATACCACCTGGGTTCCCGAATACCTGACAGGAAAAGCTACGATGCAGGCCGGAAAGCATTATTTCGTCCGATTTCAAAATACGAATGCCCAGACACCCGGACGCATATTTTATAACAGTCCCGAATACAACAAAACAGAATTCAAAAGTAATTTTGGAAACCGGCTCGATTATTATATGGTTTATGGCAAAACACCCGGACAGGTTATTAAAGGATATCGAAAACTGACAGGTGCCGCTCCCATGTTCGGGAAATGGGCCTACGGTTTCTGGCAATGTCGCGAACGCTATCACACGCAGCATGAATTACTGGAAAATGCCACCCAATACCGGAAACGCCATCTTCCTGTGGATAATATTGTACAAGACTGGAATTATTGGCCCAAAGGAACCTGGGGTCCGCAATGGGACCGCAATCGTTATCCCAATCCTGGCAAGATGGTCGATTCTCTCAAAGATATGCATTTTCATCTGATGGTATCCGTATGGCCCCGGCTCGACAATCCCGCACTGGAAAAACGATATCATCTGACGACTTCGCACATGATCGACACCACGAGCGGAAATCTTGATTTGTGGAATCCCCAGGTGCGTAAAGATTATTACAAAATGATTCGTGACTCCATGTTTTCTTTCGGGGTCAGTTCTATTTGGCTCGATGCTTCTGAGCCCGAAAATCATGGTCCTCATGCACATACCTTTTGGGGTCCGTTTAACCAATATGCTCTAACCTATCCATTGGAAGTAACAAAAGCCGTATATAACGGTCACCGGAAAGATTACCCCAATCAAAGAGTATTCAATCTGACACGCTCGGCCTTTGCGGGGATGCAGCGGTACGGGGCCGCTTATTG
The DNA here is from genome assembly GCA_035267005.1 of Balneolales bacterium. Lineage (GTDB taxonomy): Bacteria > Bacteroidota > Rhodothermia > Balneolales > DATFMH01 > DATFMH01. The sequence goes on along the minus strand of DATFMK010000469.1, from coordinate 5,496 downwards.
GACGGGAGATATTAATGCTACCTGGCACCGATTCCGGGCGCAAATTCCCGGTGGATTGAATTTTTCGATGGCGGGTCTTCCGTATTGGACAACAGATATCGGGGGATTTTTCCGTGAAAAAAAATCTCTGAATCCGGTTTATAAAGATCAATATACCAGCTCGGCTTATAAAGAGTTACTAACTCGATGGTTTGAGTTCGGAGCATTCTGTCCGATTTTTCGTATTCATGGTTATAAATCGGAGACGGAGGTCTGGCGGTATGGGAAAACTTTTGAGCAAACGGCCCGGAAATATCTGAATCTTCGGTATCAGCTGATGCCTTACATTTATACCCTGGCTTCAAAGGTTACGCTCGATGGAACGATTATGATGAGGCCCCTGGCGTTTGCTTATCCCCATGATAAGAATACCTGGAATATTCCCGATCAGTTTCTATTCGGTTCATCCATTTTGGTAAATCCGGTTACACATCGTAATGCACGATCCAGAAATATTTATCTTCCCAAAGGAAACTGGTTCAATTTCTGGACGGATAAAGAGATTAGCGGTGGAAAGAAGCTGAATGTTCATGCTCCACTTGACGAAATCCCGTTATTCGTTAAAGCCGGTTCCATTATCCCGGTGGGACCCAAAGTCCAATATGCTTCGCAACCCACTAATAAGCCCATACGCCTGTTTCTCTATCCCGGTGCTAACACAACCTACAAATTATATGAAGATGACGGGGAAACTTACCGGTATGAACAGGGAAAATATTCGCAGATTCCGATGAACTGGAACGATCAGAAAAAGCGATTAACGATGGGCGATCGAATAGGTTCCTTTAAAGGAATGAAAAGCGTAAGAAAATTTGAAATCGTATTGGTAAAACCTGGAAAAGTTCACGGTCTGCATAGCCAAAAGGTGGATACGACAATCACTTATAATGGGAAGGAACAAGTTATATCACTCAATTAATGACATGTTTCAAACAGAATTTATTTTTATTGTCTGAATAGCAGATTTAACGGGATTACACTGATTTCGCAGATTCGATTTTGGTCTGTAAATCTATGTTCATCAAGTAATTCATGTTTTTATTACTTTAACCCGAATTATTCACGTATATAATGAGGAACATTACCGATCATATTGTAAATAAAGTAACTTAGAAAAAATAAACCGATCCTCGATTTTGAGGACGCTAAAAAAAGCTGCGAAATTTGGCCGTGCTCTGCGTTGAATTTAAAAATGCTTGATCAACGTACCCATGTACGTTTCATACGCATTTTTAACTTCGCCTTGATTACAACAAAATTTCTTGGTGAGTAATCCGGGTTAAGTTTGTTCGTTAATTGCTATTGATGAACAAATTACTGGCGTCATCTCGAACCATTGATGGGGTAGAGATCTTACCAATCTTTATAAATCCCTTCGCCAATAAAAAAATAAATAAGTCTATATACTATTCACACAGAGATAATATCATATTATGAGCATTGCATCGCCGAAAGAGTAAAAACGATATTTCTCTTTGATGGCATGATCATATATCCGGCGCATCGGTTCATATCCCATAAATGCCGAAATCAGCATGAGGAGCGTGCTTTTTGGGAGATGAAAATTAGTGATGAGATTGTCGACCGCTTTAAATTGGTAACCGGGTTTGATAAATATTTCCGTATCTGTTTGCTGACTCGTAAACCGGCGACCTTCCTTAGCCGAGCTTTCTAACACGCGTACACTGGTCGTTCCCACGGCTGTGAGATGCTGAGCTTTGTTTAATAATCCGGCTGTTTCTTCATCAATTTCAAACCATTCGCTATGCATATGATGCTTTTCAATAGTTTCCGTTTTTACCGGAGCAAAGGTGCCTAAACCAACATGAAGCGTAACTTCCGCTTTGCGAATTCCGGCGTTTTCAATATCACGGAGTAATTTCTGTGTGAAATGGAGTCCGGCTGTTGGTGCCGCTTTGCTGCCCAGGTCACGCGCATAAACGGTTTGATACTCATCTGCCAGGGCTTCATTTTGTTTGATATAAGGTGGAAATGGAGTGTGCCGGTGAGGCTTAAACGCCGGATCATCCAAATCTTTGTTGAAAACAAGCGTTCGAAGTCCGTCTTCAGCAATATTGGTCACTTTTGCAGAAATCTCGTCAGAAAGTGGCACTGTCTTTCCCAGCTTAAATTTGCGTCCGGGTCTGACCATCGCCTCCACCGTTTTGTTATTTCTGCTTTGAACGATGAAGACTTCCTTATTATCAAATAATAAACGGACTTTTTCTACCTTGCTGTTATTTAAAACAAGTGTTGTTTTAGGATGGAGATAGTTTAGGAGGTTGTAAAAATAATCATCGGTAATTTCACCGGATTCACGATTATAAACCAATAACCGGGCATGATCACGAGGATGAGCCGGTTCCTGTGCAATGAGTTCTTCCGGAAGATGGTAGTCAAAATCCGACAGTGTATACTTCATAAAGCTGATTTCTATATCCCTGGTAACTGATTATTTTTCGCAACAAAGATACGTTGGATTATGGAAAATCTCTTTATTAATTCAATTTTTAAACGCTGATGGAACGTTACAAATTTTATAATGAATCTTCATTGAGAATAAAATATCTTTAGGCAGCATTTAAAAATAACTTTAACCAATTGTGAGCTATGGCGATTTTACATTCTGTTTATATTTATCTGAAAGATGACGTGTCTTCGGAAATATTAGAGAATATGAAAACCGATATTTTGAATGATCTTTCTAAAATTGAAACGGTACAAAAAGTTTATGCCGGCGGGCCTTTAGGCGTGGACCGGGATGTGGTCGATAATGATTATAGTATGAGTTTGCAGGCTTTTTTTGAAGATCGTGATAGCATGATGGCCTATCAAAAAGATCCGGTTCATTTAAATTTTGTGGCTAAATATAAAGAACATTGGGATCATATCCGTGTTTTTGATTCTCAGGTAGATGCCTGATTAAGCCGGATTATTCACCAAGAAATTTTGTTGTGACCAAGGCGCTCCGAAAGCTTTCGGAGCAACGTAGAGCACGGCCAAATTTCGCAGCTCTTTTTAGATTCCTCAAATTTGAGAAAAGCTTTATTATTTCCAAAATATTGTTTTTAAAAATGTTATGTATTGTTTATTGTAGTATATGTGAATAATGCGGGTTAACCAATTTCAATAAGTAGACATTATTTATCTCTCAAAGATCGTTTTTCGTATTCCTTAGTTCTTTGTATTCAAATCCTATCCTTTTATAGATATTATTTGAACCTTTTCCGAGACATTGTTCATAGTTCAAAATGTTTTTTCAGTGTATTTCAAATTATAGAAGGCTACACAAAACCGTTCTTTTGCCCAATATCTGCATTTTCACGACTTCGAAATACTCAAATCCCGAAAGCATTCGGGATGCTACGGTTTCGAAGTCGCTCAAGCTTTAATTTTGAACAAAAGTCCTGGTATTACAAAGTCTTCTCATAATTGTCCGGGACAGATTTTATTCTAAATAACATTTTGCTGTGAAGACCGAAGGCGGTGTTATCAGTAAGTTATGATTATATTTACTGCGAAAATCCTTTCTATCTATATCTATATCAAATCTGAATAAGCTATGATCGGAAATATTCCAGAAATAAAAAACGTTCAATGTTAAAATGTTGACTAATGTGTGGCTGGTTCTACTATCTCCTAAAATGAAAATCAGATGGTCTGCAGCTATACACTTTCTGATTATGTTGCCAGGTTTCATTACAAATTTATTTTACAATAAAACAAATCATAATATTCGTGTATGCATAAATATTCCAGATTTGCCTCAATAACAATGTCCGGCATATTTCTCGCCGCCATTATGTTGGTTAGTGGCTGTTCAAAAAACAATGTTACGGGGACAAATACGCCCAAAGTTCCCGATACGTGGTATGGGCATCACATACAGGTTATTTTCAATCAATCGTGTGGAAGCCCTTATGGGAATTGTCATATCAGCGGAAGTATGTATAATATTAACCTTTCTTCGTATAAAAATGTAATAAACGACTACAGTTCCGAATATGGCAAAAAAATGGTAATTCCGGGGAATGCCAGTGGGAGTCCGCTTATGAACAAGATCAGTAGCCATCCAACCTATGGATATCGGATGCCTTATGGCAGGGCACCTCTAAGTACGGCTCAGATCGATACGATTAAAACATGGATTAACAAAGGGGCTACTAATAAATGAGATATATTCAAAAACAATATCACATTCTTTGGATAGTTACAATATGTTTTATAGCGTTGTTAGTACAACCCGTTACGTCCATGGCACAGATATATAAGTCGAAACATGGTCATGTACAGTTCTTTTCGAAATCGACGCTGGAAAATTTTACAGGTAGATCGAATTATTTAGTTGGACAAATCAATTTGGCTGATTCGACGGTTCAGTTTTATGTTGATTTAACGACCATTTCAACCGGAGTTAAATTACGGGACGAACATATGCGGGAAGAATATCTGCAGACAGATAAATATCCATTTGCTCAGTTTTCTGGAAAAATTGTGAGTCCCTTTAATCCGGCTTCAACCGATACCCAACAGGTCATCGTTAAGGGGAAATTTAAAGTTCATGGTGTTACCCGGCAAATATCGGTGAAAGGCAGCATGGTTGTCACACCTCAAAAATTATTTGTAAAAGCCGCCTGGCCCGTGATGTTAAAAGATTATAAAATCAAGATACCGGAAGTATTATTCATGAAAGTGAGTGAGAAACAAGCCGTATCTATCAAAGCGACGTTAGATCGCATTCAAAAGAAAAAATCTTAATAAATCCTGCATTACGATTAAAATTATTAACTGTAGACGAAATCATTGAACATATTATGAAACGTACTAAAGTAGTCAGAAATATTTTAATAGCATTGATAGGGCTTTTATCCGTAGCGCAATATTCTCAGGCTCAAATGCTGGTACCCCATCGGGCAAAAATCAATAAACCGGAGACAGCCATTTTTAAAGCGCCATCAGTAATATTGATGCCATCTGTGAAAAATTTGTATGCGAAGACTTTGAATATGTCGATTTATCACACCTTTGGTATTGTTAGGGCAGGTGTTCGACAATTCTGGGGATTGGATTCCGGTGCTAATGTTCGCTTAGGTCTGGATTATGGAATTACGAATAATCTTTCTGTTGGTATCGGACGTACAAGTATCAGTAAGGTGGTCGATGGTCGTTTTAAATATTCTCTCTTACATCAGATGAGCGAATCCGGTTCACCAATTGAATTAGCTGTGAATGGTGATTTGGGAATAAACACCGGACAGAGAATTTTTCAGGGTTCGTATGGATTCAATGATCGTTTGGGTTACAGCTTTATGTTAATGGGAGCCCGCAAATTTAACGATCAGCTAAGTTTACAGGTCGCTCCTATGATTACCCATTACAAACGTGTTAATGTAGGGAAAAAAACATATTATGGTATCGGTTTATCCGGACGTTATAAAATCACCGGTCATACGGCAT
>DATFMK010000468.1:0-3234 GCA_035267005.1 Balneolales bacterium | reverse complement strand
AAAATATCGATAAGATTCAACCCCTTTGGGGTTGGAGAATTATGATAACCTTCCATTCCCCGCATGGCATACGGGGCTATTCATATTGATCCTTTTTAGGGATCTTTCGAAATAACCTGAGAATTAGTGGTATCTAACGTGAGGTTTGGATAAGAATGTAATGAGATCCTCAAAGAAATGAAACGTTTTGGATCTTGGAATATAATAAGGCACATTTCATAGCGACCTATCAGTCCCGAAAGCTTTCGCGGACTGACAGGTCTTTTCCTTATCTTTAATTCAAATTTCAAGATCTAAATCATTAATAATTTGTAGAATTCGCATTTTGAACGATTTAGTATAAAGTTTGAGAGATCTAATCCAACATCTTAAACGAACCTCACGTTATTTTAGAAAGGTCATTCTTCCATTCTGAGTCATTACTTTGCCAGCCATTTTGACTGTTATTCGATAAATATACATGCCTGATGCCAGGTTCATGGCATTAAGCTGAATCGCTCTATTAGCCCCCGCCGAGACTTTACCTAATTCCATAGTCATCACTTTACGTCCAAGGATATCATAAACCGACAACGTTACGTCGGCGGCCTGTGGTAAATCATACTTTATTGTGGTCGTCGGATTAAATGGATTGGGATAGTTACCTAATAACTTAAAATCCGAAGGCAATGTTGATACTGGTTCGTCTCCAATAGCGGTATTGATGGCCGGTTCTGCTGTTGATCCATCAGCAAATACGACCAATAATCGTAAATCCGGACCATTTTGATTATTTGCCGGATTCAAAAAACCTGATGCCAAGACAACGGCCGATTTACCAGCTAAAACGGAAGCATCCACATTAAATGCTTTTACTATGGCTGTATTGTCGTTCGCATCCGTTATATTGATGACATAATTTACCGGATTGACGCTACCATAAGTTGTGATTTCAGAATAACTCAGATTATTGACAAGCAACGGTCCGCCAGAAACGGTGATATCCACAGTCGGAGCATCCGTAACACCGTGAACAGCAAAGAAATCGAATTTTGATTGATCTACCGCTTCCTGCCGCGCACTGTCTCTGACGAAAATATTGAATGCGGTGGATAATCCATCCGGATTAGCAGCAAATTTTGTAGTGTCAATTACCCCATCGGCGATCAACACATAATTATGTCCGGTGGTTAATTTATACGTAAATGATTTTAAGGTATCACTTACCGAAATACTATTCCCCGGTGCTACGCCTACAAGCAGATCCCGGTCGCCGGGTAATTCAAGAAATTTTGTAGCATCACGGAATCTTAAATTATGCACTTTTCGAATCCCATTAACATAAATATCGACAGAATCAGCAGCTGGATCCGCTGCGTTATGTATGATCTGAACGTAACTGGCATCGTAGACATCCGTATCCAAAACCGGCTGCAATTGATACCCGGCTGTATCTAAAGTTGTACTGGACTGACTCAAAACACCAACAAAAATAGCTGAGGTGTCCGGAATTGAAGCACCCGCTATTGTTCCATCAAACGAGCTCGGTGTCCGTAAAATTACAGTCCCGCTATTATCACTCTTATCTGTGATATTATAGGTCGTGGAAGCGGCAAAGGTGCCGGTAGTAGCAAACTTTAATCCCTGAACGCGGATTAATTCACTCTCATATTCCTCTCCATTTTCAGCAATTTTCTTCAAATCAATTCTCAGTGGTGTTGGCAATTTATTATACCTCGAAAGCACAGTATAAGAGCTCAAATCTCCCTGATCGATCACTTTCAAATAATCCATTTCAGATGTTGTTCCGGTTATCGCAAGGCTGTCTCCCATTGCTATGCTTCCATTCTGAACAGCATCATAGAAAGTCCCTGATGTTTGATAAATGGTTATGGCACCACTTGTATCCTGAACCCGGGTGAATGCACCATAAGTCCTGGTTACAATCCCTTTAATATTGACCTGAGTTCCATCTCTGGCTTCTCTTGCCTGACGAATGGTATAATCAACAACACCCCGGGTTAATGTTACACTTAATCCGGTACCCGTTGTTATTTTACTTCCGTCAGAAGTTATCACACGATGATACAAAGTGATACTCATACCCACCGGAAGTCCGGCTTGCTGTAATACGGGATCTATTGAAGCCAGATTCGTTTCGAAAGTCGTCATCGTATCTAAATTCACATTAAATACCAATGATGAAAAATTCTGATCAGTCGCCAACTGCCAGATATAAATGACCTTATTTCCATCCTGATCCGTTGATTTTGTAAAATCAGCACTAAATACAGTACTACCAGCACCTTCCAGCGTGATACTCGTCCCGTCTGGTGGAGACGTCACGGTCGAAGCAGAGGGAGCGTTATCCGGGCTACCGAGAATCTGTCCCCTCAACTCTCCGTCAGGATGCGATTTCGTATGAATCTGCACATAATAATTTCCAGCCTGAAGTTCGCTTATTTGAGCAGATGTCAGGATAAACGTATTATCTGTAACAGAGTAGGAACCACTAACGGTATCGCTAAGTGAAGCTTTCAGCGTAAACTTAACACTGCCGTTCGTTCCCGCAGCGCCCATATGAATGTGTGAAGCCTGATATGTGGTACTCAATCCAGAGAACGATCCGGACAATTTTAAGGTATCATTAGATAAGGTAACCGAAATGGTTCCATTCCCATCACTTTGAACGGGTTGCACGACATTTATACCTGTCAGATCTGCCTCATAATTTTGGGCCCACGAAGTTAATGGGACTATTAAAAAAGAGAGTGTGAAAAATAAAAAATGACATAGTAGCTTTCTCTCCATATTCATAACATCCTCCGGTCAAATCGTTTACGAACAAATAGTTTTAAAAGGCGTTATACACTTATATTTATTTACCTTATACTAAAATATACCGGAGAATTACCCCTTATTTCTATTAATAATCATGTCATTAAGAAGTACTAATCTTCAGTGATCAATGATCATCAAACAAAGAAAACATGTCGGAGTCTGAAAAACCTGACTGTGTCTATTTAGTAAACAATAAACATTTGAAATTGGTGATTTGATTATGAGAAGGCTTTGCAAAACCAGGAATTTTGTTCAATATCAAAGCCTGAGCGACTTCGGAACCGCAGCATCCCGAATGCTCATATGTTATGTTTGACAATGAGCATAGTTATACAAACTTTTACTATCCACTCATCCGATATCGGATGAGTGGATAGTCATAAAAAATTTTGAATGATGGGTCATCGAGCCGGT
>DATFMK010000467.1:0-2764 GCA_035267005.1 Balneolales bacterium | reverse complement strand
ATCCTCATCACGGACAGAAGCGTGCAATTGATTGGAAATGAATAACATGGTAGTCAAAAGTAGTACGGCCCCTTCCTGATGCATGACGCCCAGTCCTGTTGGAATGTTACCTATACTGTTTAATACAGTTAAAGCACCAAGTGTTATTTGAAGAAAAAGAGCTATTACCAAAAGATTACCGGCCACAATCATTCTTTTTGAGGTAAACGTCTTTCTGCCCTTCCACCAGAAAACAATGATCAGAATTCCTATGACATACGGTAAAGTTCGATGAACAAAATTGACGAAGTTCTGATTTTCAAAGAAATTCACCCAAAATGGGGATAAAGCAAACATATTATCAGGAATAATATGCCCATTCATTAATGGAAAACTCGGATAAAACAGAGAAGCCCGCAAACCCGACATCAAACCGCCAAATAAAATTTGTATACCGAGCAATGTTAAAATAACCAGTGAATATTTCCGAAAATATTCCCGCTTTTCTTTGGGAACATTATCCTCCTTATGCGGCAAAATCAAATTCAATGCGGTCCATAAAACGAATGTATATAATGAGAAAGCCAGTAATAAATGAATCGCTAATCGATACGGACTCACCCTGGGCACGTTGATCAAACCACTTTTTACCATAAACCATCCCCAGGCGCCAACAATACCCAAACCTGTTATTATGTAGATGTATTTTTTTATGATCGGCCTGGTAATCATTCCTTTCATATAAAAGTAGAGCAGTTGTCCAATAAAAAATATGCCGATCAACCGGCCTAAAAGCCGATGAAAATATTCCCACCAAAATATAGATTTATATGCGCCGAGACTCATTCCCTTATTGACATCTTTATACTGAGGCGACTGTTTATATTCGTTGAACGATTTCATCCATTCCTGATGAGTCAGCGGTGGTACAGTACCAATAACAAGATCCCACTTCACGATTGATAAACCCGAACCCGTCAATCGTGTGGCCGCTCCAATCGACATCATTGTGGCGATAATACCACAGCCAATCAAAAGCCAGATTCCAATAATCTTTCTATTCTTCATTCGATGTTTTTTTACTCCTGATTAAATCTCAGACAAAATAAGATTAAAAGGTCTTAAATTCATCAATTTTCAGATATTTTGTCATCTTTACTTTATTTTCCAGGAAATCAATTCTGCCCTCCTAATTCAGTTACCCGACCAAATTTCAAGGAAAGCGCATCACATACCTAATTTTCCTGGAAAGGGGAAGCCAGCTTTTTGCTGATTAACCCGAATTATTCACGTAAGCTACAAGAATGAATACACATCATATTGAAAAAACAATATCTTGTAAAAAATAAAGTTTTCCTCAAATTTGAGGACGCTAAAAATAGCTGCGAAATTTGGCCGTGCACTGCGCTGAATTTAAAAATGCTTAATCAAGGTACCCATGTACGTTTCATGCACATTTTTAAATTCGCCTTGAGCACGACAAAATTTCTTGGTGAATAATCCGGGTTAACAAAAAATACAGTTGTAAAATGGTACTATCCGGATCTTCTAAAAGTAACCGATAAAATCAAAAATTTATATTACTTTCTGTATGGCGTTTCTACGGATTAATGCAATATGAATCATTAGCATTTTATCATATAAGGGAAAATATACTTATGAATCTCAAAAGTCTTTACATAAGTGCTTACCCTAACCTATAGTTATTCAGAATGCCGATAAATGAAAACGAACGATTATCAGTTTATTCCTCTTTTATTAGATAACTTGTTATTCGAAATAATACTAATTACTTACAAACAACTAACTAACTTCCTCATTAATAAAAATGGAAGGACCATTACATGACTCTAAAAGGAATAAACTTTAAAAGTTTACTCGTAGCTGGATTTGTCGCAGGATGGATGATGTATTTTGTAGACCACTGGTTTGGTGGACTTTTTGGCAGTATGTTCGGAATGTTCCCGGGAACATCAAACTGGGGATGGATGGTAAAACATGAGATAGAAGCTATTATATTTGCTATTCCGTTCGCCTGGCCATTTGTATATAATAAATTACCCGGTGCCGGCTGGCTAAAAGGACTTATTTACGGATTCTTGTGGTGGCTGATTTTATTACTGATTCTCGGATGGATTGCCGGCGCTTTAGGGGCCAAACCTTTTCAACAAATGGCTCCCGCTTCTTTTGCAATTTTCCTTACCGATATCATACTTCATCTCGTTTATGGCTTCTTTTTAGGTGTATTGTACGTTCCCGAAAAAGCACAAGCCACAACTTGATACTCCACCTGATTAATTTTTGAATTTGCAATAATAACCCATCCATTCATATTTAAATGGATGGGTTATTATTTTATTTGTGATTTTATTACTCTACAAAAAACTAAAATCTTTGAATAACAAGAAAATGTCAGCTAATCACTCCAAACATTACCGCAAATTAGAGCATATGTATCTATCAGCCCGGTGCAATGAATATTATCAGCCTGAAATTAAGATTGCTGATAAATCTGCCGAGGTTATTATTCCTGTGGGTGACAAAATGTTTCATGCCGGAGGTGCCGTTCATGGATCGGTATATTTCAAAGCTCTGGATGATGCGGCATACTTCAGTGCTAATTCCATTGTCATGGATGCTTTTGTCCTGACAGCAAATTTTAATATTTATCTTACCCGCCCTATATCAAAAGGTCACATGAAAGCAATTGGCACTGTCGTTCATGCAACAAGATCTCAAATTATAGCTGAAGCAGCGTTATATGATGAAAAATATCGACTAATAG
>DATFMK010000466.1:0-2256 GCA_035267005.1 Balneolales bacterium | reverse complement strand
TCCACCATTTACAGTTCCATTAATGATAAAAGGCCGAAATCCATACTTTTCAATAATAAGTCCTTGTAACACGGCTTGCATCTTTCTGCTTATAAGAAAAATAATTGCTTTCTCATCTTTAGATTTAATACTATCTAAGATTTCTATTACTTTTTTAATTTTTGCTGAACTTTCTATGATTTCGTTACTATCGATATCAAGTAACTTATGTTCATTCGTATAAGGCAAATACGGACACAGGCATACATCGCTTAAAGCTCTTAACAAAGGTAATACAAAGGTTTCATTATCTGGATTGTTTGCTTCATTTTTAATTTCCTGGTATCGCTTCTTTTGTAAATCTGTTAATTCCACATGTATAGGTTTAATTTCACGATTTGGCAGGCCATTAAGATGATCTTCTTTCATTCGCCTTCGAAGTGTAGAGCCGAGCTCATTTTGAAGTTGAAGACCGAGTTTTTCAACATCGATTTCCGGATCATCCAATTTTTTTTGATAACGATTATTAAAATCAGTCAAACTATTCAACCGGCCGGGTTGTACAAAATCAATAATACTCCATAAATCAATCCAACTGTTTTCAACCGGTGTTCCTGTTAAACCCAGTCCAAACTCATAATTCATTGCTTTAACTGCTTTTGATACTAAAGCTTCCGGATTTTTAATCTTTTGTATTTCATCAAGGACCATCAGTGACCATTTAACATGAGAAAGAGAAAATTGGTAATCTCGTATGGTTTCATAGGTAGTTATTATCATGTCTGCTTCAACTAACTTACTTATATCAAGTAAAAGCCCACCATTCTTCCGTATCAGTTCCTCCACATTATTATTATCTGCATCAATTTCTCTTTCATTTCGAATACCTAATGCTCTTCTGTTAGACTCAATTCTATATGCAGATAGTAAGGAACCATGTAAAATTAGAGGTGCGTTAAAAGACTCCCATTCCAAAAACTGTTCATATTCCGAACGCCAATTCTCAAGTAATGTCAAAGGTGCAATTATAAGTGTTGGTCCACCACCACTATTTATTGTTTGCTCTCTAATCCATGCAGCAAATAATAATGCCTGAAGTGTTTTACCAAGCCCCATATCATCTGCAAGCAATGCACCTTGTTCCCCTCTCATCCATAAACTCTGTAACCAATTGAGTCCATCTTTTTGATGTGGATATAAGTTGATACCCTTTTTTAAATAAATCGGTAATCCGGGTTTACCCTCATGTACATTTTTCTTCCCAAAGAAATCTTCAACTTCAAAATAGTTATCCCGTATTATCAATATTGTATTGGGTGTCTTTTCAGAACCTGTTAGATCATCATTATCAGATTTCTGATTACGACTTTGCTCACTGGCTTTCTTGAGATTTTCGAGTGCTCTGATTGTTTCATCATTAGCAGGATATTCGATACCCTTGAATTCTACAGTGTCTTTTCCTTCCTTAAGAGCTTCTTTCAGTTCCTCAATAAGCTGATCCCTATTTTCGGGTGGAATTTTCACCCGGTCTCCATCGATTATCACGCCTCCTTCTTCCGGGAACCAATCATTATCAGACTTAGGTATAAATGGTAGAACTGTTGGTGTATACTGCCCTATTTCCTTAACTCTTTCACTTAATTCAGAAAGTTCTACAAAATCCTGATTAAGGAAATTTTGCGGTTCTTTAAAAAAAGCTTTCTTTTTTTCCCCAGTTAATTTTTGAAGATTTTTAAACTGTGACAGTACATCATTCTCTCCGTCATCTGAACTCTTGAATTTTTCTCTTTGGTATACAAGGACTTTTCTGTTCGCTAGTAAATATTGCTTCCTGGCCTTTCGCCCCTTTTTAAAATCACTTTTAAAATCTTCCTGTTCTTTTTCTGACAAGACTGATGTATATACTATATTCTCATTTCCATCTTGATCAATCTTTTTTTCTCCCTTTAAAGGAACCGGAATTACCGAAACGGATCCATCTTCATGTTCTTCTAAAATTGCGGTGAATTTTTCCAGTGGAACAATATCATAATCTTTTAATTCTTGTGGTTGTGATCTGTTTGCACTTTTTAAGTCATTCTTTATTTGCCCTAATAATGCAAGTCGATCACTTCTATCTAAATGCTCACATTCGGTATTAAACGCATTAATATGATTTAGCAGATTATAACTTTTTTCATCAAACAGATATTCTTCATCCTCACTAATTTTGATATATGCGCCAATTACTATAGGATTTACAAAGAGATCTCCACTCGGTTTTCGATAATTTATTTG
>DATFMK010000465.1:0-2404 GCA_035267005.1 Balneolales bacterium | reverse complement strand
CGGTGTAAACCGGTCCAACCGGTAGCGAAACCATAAGCAGAGGAACCGTATGCGGGAAATCTGCTCGTACGGATCTGTGGGGGAGCGGGGAGGCAACGAACCGCTCTACCCGGAATTTTTTAATTGTCTTTGAATTTTGTTGAAGCCCCTCTCTCTGTCGCGGATTTATCCGTGAAAAAGAGAACTTGTCCCGCATACTTTCGGGAGATTGAGAGTGGGTAAGCAAAGCGAAATTGCGCGAAGCACCTAAATTATTTAAGCCAATTGAATTTGATTAATAGTTTTTTCACAGCCTCCAAAGTCAATCGTCTATCATCCAAAAACTTAATTAACATGAATTCGATATAATTATAAACTTATTTTGTTTCATATCCACTTTTGGAAGATCTCTCACCCAAAAAGCGGGTTCGAGCTGACGCCTTTGAGGGATGTTTTTTAAACCTCAACATCATCTTTGCCCATTCGCGTCATTTCAGTTCTGAATTCTCATTTGATCAATTCTGATTCTTCCCTCACCCTGAATTAAACTGAAGTTCAATTCTGTCCCTCTCCCCGGGGGCGAGGGATTTAGGGTGAGGGCTGCGTTTATTAAAGAAAAAAGCTCAGTTAAATATCTAAGTGTGTTATTTCTTTACTGTAAGTCAAAAAGACCGAAGTGGAGAAATCTAACAACGCTCATAAACATTTTCTTATCTATTGAGTAATAAAAGGTTATTTGCCTTTTTAGATCCCTCGAGTGCCTCGGGATGACAACATTAGGTTGACTTTTCTTTTAAACAGAACTCATAGTTTTACTCTAACTCTAAAAGTCCGGAGGGAGAAATCTTTAACGTAACCTATTTATTCCAAAACACTGTTTTAAAGAGGGTTTTATCTCGAACTCACGTGAAATTACCTCAGATCATTTTATTTCGTTTTATCGCTTAGCACGCTGATATTGAACCGGCCATTTTATATCATCGCCAAGAGCTTTTGCAGCATGAAGCGGCCAATAGGGATCTCTCAGAAACTCCCTGGCTAACAATACGGCATCGGCTTGGTTGGTGACGAGAATTTGTTCGGCTTGATTGGGTTGGGTGATAATACCAACGGCACCGGTGGCAATATCCGCATTCCGTTTTATCTCCTGCGCAAAACGAACCTGATATCCGGGACGGGCAGGAATTTTTGCATAGGATACCAATCCACCACTGGAGCAGTCAACAAAATCGACACCAATTTTTTTAAAGGCTTTGGATAATTCAACGGATTGATCCAGATCCCAGCCACCATCAGCCCAGTCAGTAGCGGAAATACGGACAAATAACGGATAGGTTTCCGGCCAGACTTCTCTAACTGCTTCAGCAACTTCCAGAGGGAAGCGAATTCTGTTCTCGAAATTACCACCGTATTCATCATCTCGCTTATTGGATAACGGAGACATAAACTGATGTAAGAGGTATCCATGGGCCATATGGAGTTCGGCAACTTCGAAACCAGCTTCAAGACTTCTGAGCGCAGCATCGGTAAAACTGGAAATCAACACCCTCATATCCTCTTTTGAAAGTTCTTTTGGAACAGGATAGTCGCCAAATGCTACCGGACTGGGACCAAAAGTCTGCCAACCTCTATGATTTTCGTCGACCGGTTTGCCACCAAGCCATGGAGCGGCTGTCGATGCTTTACGTCCGGCATGTCCCAATTGAATACCGGCCACCGATCCATGTTCTTTAATGAAACGCGTGATTGGTTTGAGCGCTTCGGCATGTTCATTCGACCAAATTCCCATATCGTCAGGCGATATTCTACCTTCTGGTACAACAGCGGTGGCTTCTGTTAAAACTAAACCGGCGCCACCGATGGCCCGGCTGCCCAGATGTACCATGTGCCATTCGGTTGGTAATCCGTCTTTGCTGGAATATTGACACATGGGTGATACGAAAATCCTGTTATTAAAAGTAATTTCCCGGATTTTCAAAGGAGTAAATAATTGACTCATAGTTTAATAGATTACTATAAGGTTATGCAAAACCGTTCTTTTGCCCAATATCTGCATTTTCACGACTTCGAAATCATCGAATCCCGGAAGCATTCGGGATGCTGCGGTTCCGAAGTCGTTTAGACATTGATTTTAAACAAAATCCCTGGTTTTGCAAAGCCTTCTATTATTGTTTGATAAAATTATTTCGATTTTAAAGAAGGTTAATTAAAAATAGGATTTTTGATCAAGACCAAAGCTATAGATATTTTAAAATTACGATAACGCAGCTATCAAGCAAAAAGACACTTTTGCATAACCTTCAAAAGTTAGATAATGAATTTGATTACTACAGGTAATGATTGAATGCCGGGAATCATTCCATTTAGTATCATAAAGAATTCTTTTTTGATAACTTTTCTTAACCAGAATTATTCATGTAAACGT
>DATFMK010000464.1:0-3523 GCA_035267005.1 Balneolales bacterium | reverse complement strand
TACATTTTTCATCGTCGGTATTTTTATTTTGTTGATTGCGTGCATCAATTACATGAACCTGGCAACAGCGCGTTCCAGCAATCGCGCTAAGGAAGTTGGTCTGCGTAAGGTGGCCGGAGCTTTTAAATCCGATATCGTTAAACAATTACTTGGAGAATCCCTTCTGATAGCGTTTATTGCATTGCTCCTGGCCTTGCTGATCGTCGAATTGATGCTGCCGATATTTAATAATCTAACCGGAAAAGAGTTTGGGCTGGAAATAGCCGCCAATAGGAAAGGAATCTTTGGCCTGTTAACAATCGTTTTATTAACCGGTTTCGTTTCCGGTAGTTATCCGGCACTCTTTCTTTCTGCATTTCACCCTGCCGGCATGCTGAAAGGACCCTTTCGGTACGGAGTTAAAGGCGGAAAATTTAGAAAATTTTTGATTGTTACTCAGTTCTCCCTGGCAATTCTCATCATCATATGTACAGCTGTGGTGTACATGCAGGTTCAATTTATTCAAAAAAAGAAATTGGGTTATGACAGGGAATACTTAGTCTTCATGCAGATGCCCGACGATATGTGGAAGCATTATGAAACGGTAAA
The DNA here is from genome assembly GCA_035267005.1 of Balneolales bacterium. Lineage (GTDB taxonomy): Bacteria > Bacteroidota > Rhodothermia > Balneolales > DATFMH01 > DATFMH01. The sequence goes on along the minus strand of DATFMK010000464.1, from coordinate 2,935 downwards.
GAATGAATTGAGCCGAAATCCGAATATAATGACCGTCACTGCCAGTTCGAGCGTGCCTACCCGAGGGTATGCGATGTCCAATGCGAAATGGGATTGGGAAGGCAAAAACCCGGATGACAAAGTATTAATGCGAAACGTCTTTATTCATGATGATTATTTCAAGACATTAAGCATAAAAATAGCTGCCGGTCGGGCTTTCTCAAAAGCAATCCCGACCGATAGAAAAGATGCAATCATGGTCAACGAGGCCGCAGCAAAAGTAATGGGAATACAAAACGCCGTGGGCCAACAAATGACATATGCGGATAATAAAGATCATCATTTTACAGTCGTCGGGGTAGTAAAAAATTACCATTTTAGATCGCTACATTGGAGAATAGAACCATTGGTTTTCATATACAGCCCTGATAGCTGCCGGGTTCTTTTTGCCAAGTTAAATTCCGATGATATGACACAGTCAATCGAATATATTGAAAAAGTATGGAAAAAATATGCCTCCGGTTATCCATTCAAATACAATTTCATCGATGAGTCGTTAGATCGTTTATATACGTCGGAGAAACGTATGGGGAATATCTTCAGCTATTTTTCGCTGTTGACTGTCTTTATCGCCTGCATAGGACTTTTCGGGTTGGCATCATTTTTGGCTGAGCAGCGCACTAAAGAAATTGGGGTTAGAAAGGCGCTTGGGGCTACAATTTCTAGCATTGCTTTGCTTCTTACCAAAGAGTTCATCAAATGGGTACTTGTGGCCAATATCATCGCCTGGCCGATTGCCTATTTTGCCTCAAATAAATGGCTCCAGAACTATGCATATCGCATCGATATTGGTGCGGGACCTTTTTTTCTATCCGCTTTTTTGGCTGTAATAATTGCTTTGATAACTGTCGGTTATCAAGCCATCAAAGCGGCAAGAGCCAACCCGGTGGATTCTTTAAGATATGAGTAAGAAAAATGTCTAATCCCCAAAAAGCGAGGCAAACAAGAATGTCTGAAGTGACTAAAATGCCTGAAGTTTAAAAAGGAATGCAATTAATTTCTTTAACAACGGACAACTGATAAAAAACAACAGACACTGCGGTTTCTGGTCAATGAACTTAACAAAACCAATCCAAACAATTAAACGCATCCATGCTTAAGAACTATCTAACAGTAGCCGTTCGCAACATCCTGCGGCACAAAGTTTACTCGATCATCAACATCGCCGGGTTATCTGTGGGCATGGCATGCACGATTCTCATCTTGCTGTGGGTGCAGTATGAATTGAGCTTTGATCGCTATCACGAAAACGCCGGCAGGATCTTTAGGCTGGCAGTGGATATTGATTTTGGAAAAATGCGGGGCAAGTTTGCAATAAGCAACTATATTGCAGGGTTAGCCTTAAAAGCTGATTATCCCGAGGTGCTTGAGGCTGTCAGATTTCAGCGGGTTAGGGATAAAGTCTCGATTCAATACAATAGTAGAAAGTTTTATGGGAGTGACATTTTTATCGTTGATAATTCTATATTTGATATTTTTACATTTCCTTTAATCAGAGGGGATCCGAAAACTGCCCTGAAATCTCCTTTTTCGATTGTTATTACCGAGGAAGAAGCGAACGCCGTATTTGGAGACGAAAACCCCATTGGAAAAGTTTTCAACGTCGAAAATAAATATGATTTCACAGTAACAGGGGTCATCAAAAGTGTTCCCCGCAATTCTCATTTTCGGTTTGATGTGCTTGTCTCCTTCGAAACACTTAATCACCTTTACGGAGAGCGCAAAGATGAGATAGTGCAAAACTGGCTGAACCATGACAATTACACATATCTGCTTCTTCAGGAGGGCTTTGATTATAAAAAACTTGAAGAAAAGTTTCCGGCATTCATCGAAAAGCACACAGGAGAAAAGTTAAGAGCACTCGGAGGCAAACTCGACTATTTTCTACAACCGCTGACAAGCATCCACTTGCACTCCGACTTAGACGAGGAGATAACAGAAAACAAAGATATCTCATATATCTATGTATCTTTTACAATTGCATTGTTCATCCTTTTTATAGCCTGTATTAATTTTATGAATCTTTCCACTGCCCGCTCGGCTGGCCGGACTACAGAAGTCGGCATCAGAAGAGCACTGGGGGCAACCCGTAGCCAGTTGATAATTCAATTCTTTGGAGAATCTTTTTTAATCAGCTTCATCGCTCTTATCCTGGCCCTCTGTACTATCGAATTAATTCTGCCGACGTTTCGCTCGCTGTCGGGGAGTCACTTGAGCCTCAATATTGTTTCTTTGCCCTGGCTTTTCATGGGCCTTACAGGATTTCCTTTGTTTGTCGGAATGTTGGCTGGTAGTTACCCAGCCACATTTCTTTCGTCTTTCCAACCGGTTCAAATATTAAAGGGCAAAATGCGAACAGGCCCTACGGGTTCCAGCTTCCGACGTATTATGGTGTTGGTTCAATTTAGCATTTCTATTGCGCTGATCGCAGGCACCGGTATCGTATTTAGCCAGCTAAATTACATGAAAGAAAAAAAGCTTGGGTTTAATCGGGAGTACATTGTTGTCATACCTTTCGGTGGAAACTCTATTAGGCAGTCAATTGATCACATATTGACAACGCTGACCAGCCATAGCCAAATCAGAGAGGCTGCAGCTTCATCGAATATACCCGGACAATTACCCGCCATACATCTCTTTGTCCCTGAAGGTTTTAATTTAGACCAATCTCAAATGATGGATCATATCAGTATAAGTCCTAATTTTATACCGACTATGGGAATCAAAATTGCAGCCGGGAGGAATTTTTCAAGTCTTTCAGGGAATGATGATAGTGACACGATCCTTATTAATGAAGAATCAGCCAGGCGATTTGGTTGGGATAATCCGGTTGGAAAAACGATCCGTAATTTATCAGATAATAAAACAAAAAAAATCATAGGCGTTGTTAGGGATT
>DATFMK010000463.1:0-4289 GCA_035267005.1 Balneolales bacterium | reverse complement strand
ATACAAGACCCGGAGTAAAATCCGTTTATAATATGTATTATGGTTGTATCTTCTTGCCAATTCACTAAAATACTGCAAGGCTTTCGGCATATTTTTTTCGCCCTCCAAATAAACCCTTCCGAGAAAATAGATAGACTCGGGCTGAACAAAAGCGCTGCTATCCGCGGCTTCTCTAAGTTGATGGATGCCTTTATTCCGATCGCCTTTTGGCAGAACCCAGGATAAATTTTTTAGCACGGGATATTCCTTGGGCAGAAAAGCCGTGTAATAATTGTAAATTCCCAAACCGAATTGGATATCCGGCAGTGTGGGATCAATTTTTTTGATGATAAAAAGCGCGTCAACAGCTTTTTTTCCGTACTGAAGTGAGGTCAGCCACTTATCACGATTGGCATAATATCTTGCCAGAAAAGCATTGCTCGCCGCTTTGATGATCAGCGCATCCAGATTATGATCGTTACTGCTCAGAATTTTGGAGCACATATAATCGGCTTTTGAAAACTGATATACCAGTTTTTTGTCATACTTTTTATTATAAAGATCGGGTAATGCCTCCCACCAAATATGCAAACCCTTCCAAAATTGCCAAAGCGGACTTTTAGGGTATTTATTCATCCATGGCTGTAAGATTTTCACGGAAGCCGGATAATTAAAATTATAAACAGAATCGATGGCCTGCCTTGCCGATTGAACAAACTGCGGATTCAATATCAGCGTTTGATCATCATTATTCTGAGCTTTAGCAACCTGCAATCCTGAAGCTAACAGAAAAAAAGAAAGAATCATGCCTGTTATTACCCTACCCAAGACATGACGAATATAGTATTTACTTACGTTACCCAAATGATTTGAATTAAGGAAATGGTGACTGATTACGATATTATCTATAACATATATATTTTTTGGATTTTATTGAAACCCAACCTATAAATTTGAATCAAACCAATTTATAGTATGTTCTAACACTTCGGCAAAAGGTGCCGGAAGTTCCTCATCCTCAAAAGGATGTGCCCCATTAAACGTGTGACCCGTTCGTGGTATGATAATACGCTTTTTCTCGGAACTTGGACAATTTTCATATAATAAATTTACATTTTTATATGATACCGCTTCGTCCTCTTTACCATGGATAAAGCAAACGGGAATATACAATTCCTTAACGCGATTAATAGCCTTTAACTCATCAGCGTGTTCAACAGCATCATCATATAATACTTTATCCAATCTCATTTTCTGACCGGTACGCGAATTCAGGATTTCCGTATAAGATTTATTTATCCAGTCATTTACCATTTCATCGGTCCAGAAATGAGAATAATCAGCAACGGCCGCCCATGTTACAAGACACGAAATCTCATCATAATTTGCCGCAGCCACGATAGCCGAAAGTCCGCCTCTTGAATGTCCGACAATACCAATTTTTGAGGTATCCAACCCGGCCTTATCCGATGATATAGTTCCATTTTTCAAAGCTTGCAGTACGACTTTGATATCTTCCAACTCCTGAGTCAGTGTATTTTTAGCAAAAAGATCCAGCCGGTCGAACTCAGTCGGATTATCCCCAATACCGTTCATCGAGAAATTCATAGCTAAAACAGCATAACCATGCTCAGCCAGTTCAATGCAGGCATCGGGAAATGGTCCCCAGTCTTTAAATCCCTTAAAACCATGCAAAAATATTATTACTGGTAGCGCACTTGTAACAGGTGTTGGTACATATAAGTCATAACGAATCGGCAAATCGTTAGTTGAAGTGATGGCATTGCTATTTTTAGAAACAATGTAATTATTCATCATCAACGGGTAATTTTTAATTCCTTCAATTTTACACTTTTTCTGAGTTCATTAACCTCGGTAGGCCTCAGATAACGCCATCTGCCAGGACGTAATCCTGTAAGTGTTAATCCGGCATAATCGGTGCGTTTTAATTCTTTAACCTCAGCTCCAACCGCTTCAATCATGCGTCGGACCATATGATATCTGCCTTCGTGAACACCAATCGTTACCACATTCTTATATGGCAATTCTACCCTCACAAAAAAGGGTTTGGCTTTCCCGTCGTCGAGTTCTACACCTTTGTTGATTCTTTCCAGCTGATCTTTCATTAATGTTCGATCGCAGGTAACTTCATAGTATTTCGCTTTCTCGTAACGGGGATGCATCAAGCGATTTGCCAGCTCACCATCGTTTGTTAACAAAAGGACTCCCGTTGTATTACGATCCAATCTTCCCACCGGATAAACCCGTTTTCCCGTTGCTTTTTCAATTAAATCCATAACCGTACGCCGGCCTTTTTCATCATCTGTCGTGGTAATGGTATCATGGGGCTTGTACATGAGGATGTAGACAAACGGTTCCGGATTAATCACTTTATCATCCACTTTGACCTCAGAAGAAGGATTCACTTTAAATCCCATTTCTGTGATCACCTTACCATCAACTTTTACCTTGCCGTCGGCAATCAACGTATCGGCATCACGTCTTGAGCATATCCCCGAATGCGCAATATATTTATTCAAGCGCATCTCATCCGGTCTGCTTTGGGGTTTGGCAGTGTATGGTGCTTTACCTTTTTTCTTTTTGCGCTGATATCTTCCGAAATTCTTTCCTGACATGTTTCCTATTTGTTTTATATATAATTACTGACTAAGAAGATATGTAGACAATCAGTCTTCTTCCCCGTTAGTGCTACCATTCCCATTCTGAGATTGGGCCAATTCCGCTTTCAACTCCAACATGATTTGGCGATGTTCTGCCATGTCATCATCCTGGAGGATTTCATTGATCTCTCTTGGCTTTGGCAACTCTTCAACGGAATTTAATCCAAAATGTTTCAGGAAGTTCTCATTTGTCTTATACAAGAGGGGGCGTCCCGGTCGTTCGGCTCTTCCCGCAACTTTGATCAATTCCTTTTCCATTAACTGGCGGACAATATAGCCCGAATCCACTCCCCGAATATGATCAATTTCTGGTTTAGTGATGGGTTGTTTATACGCGATGATGGCCAGGGCTTCCAGGGCGGAGGGGGTCACCTTGCGGGATACATTTTCATGCTGAAATTTTTGCAGCCATTTATAATATCTGTTATCAGTGGAAAAAGTATACCCTCCGCCAATAAACTGAATATCAAACGAACGTCCGGCCGAATTATATTCATCATTCAATTCATTTACAATTTGTTCGATGTCATCAGGCATCAATTCCAGACGTTCATCTGTTTCCGAGATAATCCTGCAAATATCTTCGGCCGAAATCGGCATGGAACTGGCAAATATCATTGCTTCAACAATGGAATGCAATGTAACACCGTCAAAAAGATCACTAAGACTATCCATGGTTGCAGAATTAAACTAAAATGTGAAGTATTACTTGTTATTGATTATATAAAACCCTCAGTCATCCTGATAATAAAACTATCATAATCTATTTTTCAACTCATAACAAATATACGTTACCAAATATCATAATAGAAAATGCTTTTTTGATCTGCTGAACTTTTTCTTTGCAAAGCCTTCTAATGATCACAAAGCATCTACATTAACTGTAATCCTGACTTTTGAAGCTCCTCTGGGTTTTCTGGAATCATAAAATTGAAACGCGTTATTCAATAAATGTTCAATAACTTTAGCACCGTTTGTCGGACTTATCTTCAATAAGCATTCCCATCTATATTCATTATAAACTCGAATAACTGCTGAAGGCGACGGACCTAAAACCGGAGCATTATTACCAGCTTTTATCAGGCATTCTGAGAAAATATGCGCTACTTTATGAACCGCCGTACCGTCTTTCGACTTGAAATTTATCTGTAAAATACGCGAGAAAGGTGGATAAGAGAGTTGCTTGCGCTGCTCCATTTCCACTTCGGCAAAGCGATCATAATCGTGTTTACGAGCACATATGATGGCGATATGATCAGGTTGCCAGGTTTGGAAATAAACGATTCCCTTTTTGAGTGAGCGGCCCGAGCGTCCCGCTACCTGACTAAGCAATTGAAACATACGTTCACTCGACCGGTACGAGGGGAATGCGAGCTCGGTATCAGAATTGATCACTCCCACAACCGTTACTTCGGGAAAGTCCAGTCCTTTAGCGACAATTTGAGTTCCAATCAGAATATCGGCTTCCCGCCTGCCGAATTTATTCAATATTCTCGCGTGAGCATTTTTTCCACTTGTCGTATCCTGATCCATGCGCAAAAGACGGGCTTCAGGAAATAATTTGGAGATGTCTTCCTCAATCTGCTGTGTTCCGGAGCCTTTTTCTACCACACTATGATCTCCGCAATT
>DATFMK010000462.1:0-5513 GCA_035267005.1 Balneolales bacterium | reverse complement strand
ACTCTTTTAGTAACGGGTGTTTTTTTGGGATCATCTGTTTGGTGGAGTCTATTGAGCAGTGGTGTAAATATGTTCAGAGATAAATTCACGGATGATAAGCTACTTAAAATAAATCATATCGCAGGTACGGTAATAGGAATTTTCGGTATTGCTCTAATGATCTCTCTATTTTTTAAAATAAATATAGGGTAAGAAAGTTTATTTATAGACAAGGGCTCAATAATCAATACCAAATAAATTATTGAGCATTTGGAATTTTAATAATAGAAAAATATTTTATTATAACCGGGGTAAATATTTTAGGTTGAGAAAGACTTTGTAAAACCCGTGATCTTGTTCAAGATCAAAGCCTGAACAACTTCGAAAGCGCTGTATGTTTACCATATTCGAGGATTTCGAAGTCGCGAAAATGTAGATATCGGGCAAAGGAACGGTTTTGCAAGGTGTCTTAGAGATATAATCAGAAGGTTCCACTGGCATTCAATGATTACACAAAAATGGTGTTTTTTGTATGGAATCGGGTTCTAATGATCGAATTAATAAAAAATTAAATTTTCTTAAAAATAATTGTAACAAAACGGAAGGTCATATCTCTATACTATAGTATGTGAGTAAATTCTTAAGCTATGGTAAAATAAAAGTATTAAAATTTGAAATGTGTGTGGAATTATTAGTGGAATGGAAAAAATAAAATATAATAAATCGCTTGAAGAAAAGATTGACAATTATGTCAATGGTCAATTGAATGATGAAGAGATAGAGCAGCTATGGGGCGAAGTTATTCATGATCCCTATTATTATGATTATATGATAACGGCCGCCAACATTAAGAAATTAAATCAGCAGAGAAAGAAAACAAACGTTCATAAAATTGGCACTTCAAAGCGAAACAAATTCTATTGGATGGCTGCTGCTGCTTCAATTGCAATTTTAATCGGAGTTTTAAGTGTAGTCCTCTTTCAATCACCCAATGTTAATAATGGTCAGCTGAAACCATTAAATGAATTATCCCTCAAAAATGTTAGATCCGTTGAGGTATTAAAAGATAATGCTGAGTCCCAAATTAAAAGAGGGATTAATCTGGCTAATAGTGGTAAAGTTCAAAAAGCGCTGTCATTACTGGAATCTGTAAAAGAAAATAATACTAAAGCCAGTATAAAGGCTTCTGTGGAAATGAATATTGGGATTATAAATTATAATCATAAAAATTATGCAAAAGCTTTAAATGCTTTTAATAATGTGATATCACTCTCAGAAAACAATGTTTTGATGAGAGAAAAAGCTTATTGGTATGCTGGCAACACGTATATGCAGCTTGGTCAGCTTAAAAAGGCACAGAAAACCATTAGGAAAGCTTATAATTTAAATGGTGCTTACAGACGAATTGCTGGAAAATATCTTAAAAGACTGAATAAGGAACTTTCGACAAAGTAGAATTACGATTTTATTATAGATTTTTAAAAAAGGGAAGAAGTAAATTTCTTCCCTTTTTTTGGTGGACAGACCAAAGTGGAAGTTGAATTAAATAGAATGGGTATCGGATCTACGGTTTTAAAAAAAGCTGGTGGATGATGTCGTCTGAATTTTGCAGAAGAAATAAAACTTTTCTGGATACAGACGGGATATGTAGACGAACAACGATAAGTGCACCGGTAGAGACCTGTGAAATATACAGAGTTACCAGCGATGAGTTTTTATGAATTGTAGTGTTTGGTGTGTATGCTAACCTGCTCCGAAGACTTTATATGTCATAGTCGGACACAAATTTGGGAAAGCTTACAATCTGTCGAAATTAATGGACTCTCAGTGTAAATAATATATTATAAGAAGGCTTTGCAAAACCAGAGATGGGCAAAAGAACGGTTTTGCAGATGCTTCTATAACATGGCAATTATAACTCTACAACTTATTACTTTTTCTGATAATTATAATAAGAGAAACCAAGTAATAGTGTTGCTAATATTATACCAGCAATGATATAATATCTCTCATAAGGATTCTTGGGGAATAGAGGAGAAGCGTCCCCGGTTACCACAAATGATCCCCATCTGTAAGGATTTGAATTACCTGTATCAAGATAAAAAAGTTTGGCTTTCCGAAGTGCCTGAGCTTTAGAATATCCCTGTTTAAGATACTTATAAAATTTTATTGAGATATTTGCAGCATTTTGGTCGTTTATACTCCATAAATTAAGGACGAGGCTTTGTGCACCGGCGTAAGTTAATGCACGGCTTAGACCAATCATTCCACTCCCCGTGATATAATCTCCCGCCCCTGATTCACATGAGCTCAGCATAATCATTTTACTATCAAGATTCATTTCGAATAATTCATAGGCATGAACTTCTCCATCATCTTTGAAGGTCTTTTTCTTTAAGTGAGGATCCTGATTCAAGTAAATGACCGAAAACAGAGGATCTTCATAATAAACTTCACTGTGTGTTGCTAAATGAATGATTCGAGTTGAAGAGACCCATTTACGGAATGCTTTTTCGGTTCCCTGTTTACCAAGAAACATTTTTTTCTCGTTGGCGGGAAAAGGGAGTAGTGAATCAATCTTAGAGACCTCAACTTGAGTATAAGGCAAGGGCGCTAATGTTCTATCGCCTGACAATGTGCTTGATAACCCTCCAAATTTGCTTATGCCGATTCCCAGGAAATCCGTTTTATAGTGTGGATTTCTTTCATGAAAGGTATGATTAAAGCTCTTTAAGGATGTATAGTAACTGATTGGATGATCTTCGATAAGATAATGAGCCGCTCCATAGCTATATCTGGAATCGACATGAGCGATGGGTAAAATGCCAATGGGTAATTCATATAAAAAACCATCCGGCACAACATCCAGTTTGTTGTATCTTTTCAAATTTATTTTAGAAAACAATTTTTCATAGATCCAACCCAAACGCTTAAGATTAGTATTACCTTTATGTAATTCTTTGATCACATGTTTGATCGTATCAATTTGAGCCTTTTTAAATGTTAATGTATCAAATTTTGTAGAATGACGAGTAATAGTAGCCAGGTAATATTGATTATTGAATTTAGTAAAATAGAGAATAGCTTCATGTGCCTTTAAATGGCTTTTAATAGCAGTAACATTGATACTCGAGTTATCATTATTTTTGAGAATTTTGGATTCTAACTGCTTCTTTTCCGTTATGAGCTCTTCCAGTTTATTTTGAAGATTAATCCGCTGACTCTTACTCGCTTTTTGAATTTTCGAGCGCAAAGTTTCAATATAATCACCTAATTTTTTATCACGTATAAGCTCTTTCTCTGTAAAAATGTTTGATTTCAGAAGATTGCTGTTGGAATAACGGGCTTTGTTTACGGTCTTGATCTTGTCAAGAATTCTCAAAGCAGAATCATAATCAGATTTTTTGATTAAAAGACTTGCTAACAGCTTAAAAGTTTTAAGATCATAATTATTTAATAACACATAACCACTCTGCTTTTCAGCACTATTCTTCGCCCGATTTAAAATATTCGATATCGATTTATGAAGTAATGATATAGCAGAATTTATTTTATGATGATGTACGAATAATTCTGAAATCGCATAGTTCTTTTTGACAAGTGTAATAAAATCTAAAATAGAATTAGGTATTTGTTCAATCTTATGCAGATAAATTTCAGATTCTTTGAAATCATTTAACGTTGCATAATCATCTATAACACCTGTTAAAATATCCACGTAACTTCTTTTATCATTTTTAGCCTTAGTCGTTTCTGCAATCTTTAATCGTAATTTAATGGCCTTCTTGAATTTATGCTCCTGCTCAAATAAACGGGCTATTTCCGATTCTGATACAACTTTTCTTTGATAGTCATTAGTTGATTTTGCAATTTTTAGAGCTTTATTATACTCTTCTAAAGATTTTGAATAATTATGTTGATAATCCTTATAAATATAGCCCATGCCTATATAAACGGACGCTAGTTCGGATTTTAGATTATGTGTTTTAGCAATATTTAGGGCTTGTTTAGAATACAGAAGGGCAGATTTGTAGTCATTAATATCCTTATAATAGATGGAAAGATTGTTTAATATGATTAACTGTTTTTTATAATTATTATTTTTACTTGCTATTTTTAATGCCGATAATTGAAGATTAATATATTTAGAAAAGTTCCCACTTCTTTGATATGATACAGCAAGATTATTTATAACGGATGTATAATTCTTGAAAAATTTAGTCGCATTAGGATAGTTGTAGACAAATTCATATTGTTCTTGTGCTTTTTTTATTTTTCCTAATCTTATTAAGGTGTTTCCATAACTTAGATGGATGTAAAGTATATTCTTTGTAGATCTTAAAAAGAATGATAATGGTATTAATATATTCCTATAATATTTTAAGTTTTTGTAATAATATCCTAAAATGAAGTTTGCATAAGTTATCCTTTTAAAGGTATTAAGCTTCTCTATTGTATTAGGAATTTTGCTAATATCTAACTTTTTATTCAGTTGATATACTTTGTTATACTTATCTATTATATGGAAAATATGTATTAGAGTTATCTTTTTATATGTGTCTAGTAAGTCGTTCTGATATTTAGAATTGTTATACCAATAATTTATAAGTGATACAATTTTGTTCTTATCAATTGTAAGAATTTTAGTAATAAATATGTCTCGAAAAGAAAATCTATGTAACTTCAGTAAATTTGCATTGATCTTTCCATATTTTAAAAGATCCAAATATGCTTGGGATTCCGAAGATATTTTGTCTTTGTTAAAAATATTAATCTTCTTATTACCTTTACCATTTACTGAATAATATGCTAAAAGATAATTTATGTTTTTTGTTTTTTTATAAGCTTTTAGGAAAAGCTGTCTTTTAGTCAAATCTTGACTTAAAATTAAAAGTAAATTCTTGTTATAAATATTAGTTTGTTTTGAAACATTAATACATTGTTTACTTATAAAAGTAGATACATTATTGTTTGCTGACTTTAAATTTGCTAAAACCCAAAAATTTAAAACAGTACTATCGTTTTCTTTGATGTTATTAATATAATCATTAGCCTGCTTGATTGTTGTTTGGTATAATTGTGTCTCATCTTTCTCCGCTATTGGAGAAGTTGAAATATTGAAATTAAATAATAAAGCTACAGTTACTATTATTGTGATCACAATAGATATGTGAAGATTTAATTAAATGTGACTCCGTTATAATAAATAAAAAAAGCCGCTTTCCAAGCGGCTTTTTTTATTTAAACAAAGAACAATCTATTTACAGTAAAGTAAGTCGTTTAAATTGATATGTCTTAATAACTTAGTATTCGAATTTAAATAATTTTTGTAAGTTTCTAAAAGTATTCATGAGTCTTCTCTAAAAAGGTGTTTTGCCAAAAAAAAGTGTTGAATATGGCTCAAAATCAAGGCCTAAAAATCAATTTTGGGGCTTTTTAGAGCGAACTCATGAATAGTTAATGAAATTATTTTCCCGTTGTTAGGTCCCTCGAATCTCCTCGGGATTACAATATGACGGATTTTTACTTTTGGA
>DATFMK010000461.1:0-7919 GCA_035267005.1 Balneolales bacterium | reverse complement strand
CTACAATCTCCAGATATATTTGATTACCCGAGGTTTTGGTCTGTAATATTTTCACACTCGAGAATAATCCGGTCTGATATAGATTTTTCAGGGCATTTGAAATTTTCTTACCCGGAACAGAAATGGATTCCCCCACACTCAATCCGGAAGTTGTGATAATAAAATTATCACTATAATGCTTCGCTCCTTTCACGGTGATCTTTTTAATAATATACTGCTCCTGCACCTGATCCAGAGGATTCTCAATCTTAAACTGAGTGGTATCTTTTTTAACCTCCTGTGCTTGAGCTTTTTGAACCATCCAGGAACTTGCGATGAATACTACTAATGTAAAAAGAATAATATTTTTCTTTAACTGACTGATTTCCACGTCTGTTTTTTAATATACTTGGTTACTATGAATTTGAATAACGACAAAGGTAAGCCAAACATTATTTATTTATAACCCCAAATGTGAGCCATTATTTCTTACCTGTTCAGATATTTTACCATACCGTCGTTCTCGTTTTTGGAAGGATGTAATTGCATTATATAACTCGTTCCGTCTGAAATCCGGCCAACAAGTTTGCGTGATATACAATTCAGAATAGGCCAATTGCCATAATAAGAAATTACTAATTCTATATTCACCACTTGTACGAATAATTAAATCCGGGTCCGGCTCGCCACCGGTTGATAAGAGGCTGCCAATTAAATCATCTGAAATATCTTCCGGTAGAACTTCTCCCTTTTTAACCTTAGAAGCAATCTTTTGTACCGCTTGTGTGATATCCCAGCGGCCCGAATAACTTAACGCAAGACATAATTGCATACGTTTATTGTCTTTGGTCATGTCCATGGCCTCATCCAATTCACGTTGGCAAATTTTGGGAAAACGATCAATTTGACCAATTGCTGTTAATTTGATGTCATTTTTATTTAATCTACGGGCTTCTTTTCTCAAACTCTGTATTAATATCTGCATGAGAGCACTTACTTCAGTAGAAGGGCGATTCCAATTTTCTGTAGAAAATGCATATAAAGTAAGATATTTGACACCTAATTGTGCGCAAGCTTCGGTTATATCACGCACAGAATCAACGCCAACTTTATGACCATAGATACGCAAATTACCTTTATCTTTCGCCCATCTGCCATTACCATCCATAATTATAGCTATATGGACAGGGATTTCTCCCGATGCCTTAAGTTGTGATTGCTTGATACGATCCTCTTCAGTCTGAGAATCTTTTTTTAAAGATATTGCTTTCACAAGGGGTTAATTACAGTTACCGATTTTCAGAGTTTCATATTAGAATTTTCTTCAAGCGATTTCAAGCCTTAATCTCACTGTTTTATTTTATTTATTAGTGAAACCATCTCTAGAAGTGCTACGGCTGCTTCTTCACCTTTATTGCCTGCTTTCGTTCCTGAACGCTCAATTGCCTGTTCTATTGTATCTGTTGTTAATACTCCGAACGTTACAGGCTTTCCTGAAGATAAATTTAATTGATTTATTCCATTATTTACAGCGTTGCAGACATAATCAAAATGAGGCGTAGCACCACGGATAACAGCTCCCAGACAGGCTACACCATCAAAACTATCTGTATCAATCAGTGTTTGGGCTGTTAACGGGATCTCATACGCTCCCGGACAATAAGCAATCGTGATCTGATCTTCGGGAATACCATGTCTCCGTAAAGCATGCACAGCTCCTTCTTTTAACCGATCCGTAATAAATTCATTCCAGCGGGATACGACAAGAGCGATGGTTACATCGGTATCCGTAAATGATCCTTCAATAATTTTGACTCCCATTATCGTAATATCTTTTTAAAACGTTGTGTGAATATGTTTAGAATCAGCACTAAATTCCAGTAATCGTCGTGCAATTTTTGTATTTATTGCAATAACTCCAAAATTTATCTTTTCATCAAACCGGATATCATGAAAATCACTTCCACCGGTTTTTAATAAACCATATTTATCGGCTAAACGCTCATATTTTTTTTGCAACAAGTAATTATGGCTTGGATGTATATATTCAAAGCCATCGATTCCCATCTCAATAAATTCATGAAGATCATGATCGGAATAATGGGTTCCGGGATGAGCTAAAATTACAACACCTCCGGCATCATGTACAATGGAAATAATTTCTTCAACCGACTTATACTTGCATTTGTAGTATGCCGGAGCATGATTACCAAGATAACGTATAAAAGCCTCTCTGTAGTTTGCCACATATCCTTTTTCTACCAGAACAGCAGCTATATGTGGTCGTGCAATCACCCCTTTCCCGGCCATCGCGCGCACTTCATCGAATGTGATATCAAATCCGAGTTTATTAAGTTTTTTTATGATTTTTTGGGCTCGTTCAACTCTAATGAGGCTTTGATCATTCAGAAAAGAAAGCATATTGCTGTCATTGAGATCAAAACAGTACGCCAGAATATGACATTCCTCATCTTTAAAATCAGAGGTAATCTCTACTCCGGGAATCACTTCAATTCCTCTTTTCAAACCTTCGGTCTTCGCTTCTTCATAACCACCTATGGTGTCATGGTCTGTTATGGAAATAAGTTCAAGTTCTCTTTCCTGTGCTAATTCTACTATTTGTTTTGGAGTTAATTTACCATCTGAGGCAGTCGTATGAATATGAAGATCCGATTTTTTCAAAATATTCGTTAGTTCTTTACATAAGAGAGCAGCCTGTGATATTTTCTCTTGTTTTGGAGAATTTGCACAGCCTGACGTACATATCTATCGTGCTTGAGTTCAAACTTTATTTGGTTCTTAGAATCCTGATATCTTGATACCAGCTCTAAATAAAGTTCTTTATTAATTTCAGGTGCTTCTCTTTCAAATTCTAAATTATATTGTTTATTAACCAGTTTCTGAAGTGAATCTAAATGAACTTCAGCCTGTTTTAGTAATTTCTGTTGTTTCAGTTGAGATCGCAAATGGTTAAGCAAATGCCCTGTATTCGTTTCATACGTGAATTTCTTCCGATCAATAAAATCCTTAAATGCATGAAACAATGAATCATTATTTAATTTAATATTAAAATTTTTATGCTCTGATACATATTTATTCGCAAAAAAGAAATACATACTATGTTGTCGAAGAGCAATTTCTAACAAACTTTCATTACCTTCCGGTAATTTAACGTCCGGTTCAATTCCATTTCCATTATACACAGTACGTCCATTTTTCGTCTTAAATGATTTCCGTAAGGAATCCGGAATATGAATTTTTCCGTTGTGTATATTTTTATCATGTGTATAATTAATCGCCTGAATGCATCGTCCGCTTGGCGTGTAATATTTGGCAGTCGTTATTTTAAGTGCGGTATTATACGACAAAGGACGTATAACCTGCACAAGCCCTTTTCCAAAGCTATTAGTCCCAACAATTACGGCTCTGTCGAGGTCTTGAAGTGCACCGGTAACAATTTCCGAAGCACTTGCGCTACCATGGTTTTGTAATATAATTAACGGTTTATTTAAATAAAGTGGATTACCCGAAGAATAATAAGGCGTATTACTTTCAGGGTCTCTTCCTTTGATTCTTACTACTTCCACTCCAGGTTTAACAAAATTATCCAAAGTATTCACAGCTTCCGAAAGTAATCCACCTGGATTATTGCGAAGATCAAGAATTAATCCCTTCAGATCAGAGGTTTCCCGAAGTTTTTTAATGGCCTGTTTAACTTCCTCACCGGCATTCTCAGAAAAATGACTAAGTAGAATATAACCTATTGTTTTATCCTTGTTAATATAACCATAATAGGTAACATTATGAATTACAATAACTTCTCTTACTAAATTAAAAGTAATGGGTTGCTCTACATTATATCTCTTAACCGTTAAGGATAAATGGGTTCCGGGTTCCCCTCGTAATTGATTTTGTAATTCTTCGGGTGATAAATCGGTTACCTTATGATCGTTAACTTGTAATATAATATCCCCTGCTTTTACCCCTTTTCTGTAAGCAGGATAACCATCAAGAGGTGCTATAACCACAAGGTTTCCACCACGAGCGCCTACTTCAAGACCCACTCCGGCATACTTCCCCCTCGTGATAATATTTATTTCCTGATTATCTGATTCATCAATGAAAACCGTATAGGGATCTAGTGTGGAAAGCATCGCGTCGATCCCTGTTTCCATAATCTTTTCAGGATTTACAGGATCAACATAATTCAGCGACACCTCCCTGAAGACGTCGCTGAATATAGTAATACTTTTTTTTATCTGGAAAAAAAGATCGGAATAATAGGTAAAACCGATGGAGGTCATAACCACCAGACTAAGGGCTACTATACCTAAGTAGCTTCTTTTCCAGATTTTCATTTTTCTTTAACTCCCGGTCAATCATTCTTTTTAATCAGAATTGTTTGACCAACATAAATTCTTGATGAATGCAAATGATTAATACGTTTTATCGCATGAATCGAAGTATTAAATGCATTTGCTATGTCCGAAAGATTATCGTTTCTCTTAACTGTATATTTAATGTAATTTCCTGAATTTGCAAGTCTTACTTTCGGTTTACTGCCGTTTTTCGCAAGATCCTGCTTGGCAGCAAAAGACATATGGTTAATTCGTTCGTAATATTTTTTCTCGGAGGCCGGTACATAAATTCTGAGCTTCTCTCCGACTCTGATTAAATTACTAATATGATTCCAGGCACGGATTTTCCACGCATAGGTATGATACCATTCCGCAATATATCCAATATTGTCACCTTTTTTCACAGTATAATATAACCGAACCGAATGTGGTGGCTTCCGATAGCGAGATCTTGACCTTCTTCTTAATTTTGGAACGGTGTATTTACTACTATTGGACCCCTTTCGTAACGGAATAGCAATTTTTTGGCCCGGATAGATCGTTCTGTGCAGATTCTTGTTCGCAGCAAACAATGCCCTGACTGATATACCGTAATGATGAGCGATATGTCCCAATGTTTCGCCACGTTTTACCATGTGTACTATCATTTGTCTTTTCTTCGAACTTGGAACATTTTTGTAGTTTGCAAGAAAAGTTGATTTATCACCTGCCGGTATTTTCAATGCAAAGGGGTCGTTACCCGGAGGTGTGGCCCATCGTAACAATTCCGGATTCAGATTCTTCAACGAATCGGTCGTGATACCGGCGCACTTCGCTAATATACTCAAATCAACCGATCCTTTAATTTTTACAACATCGTACTGATATGAGCTTTCACCATAATTTTTCTTGAAACCAAATTGCTTGGGATGAGTAGCAATGATAGTTGTTGCGATATAAGAGGGAACATATCCGCGTGTTTCCCGGGGCAGGTAATGATAAATTTTCCAGTAATTCTTTTTACCATGTGTTAATCTGATGGCCCTTTTAATTCTGTATGGACTTACATTATAGTCCGCTATTGCGAGATGCCAATTTCCCCATAATTTATAGAGATCTTTCAAATATTCGGCTGCGGCTTCTGTCGATTTTACCGGATCACGTCGTTCATCGACCCACCAGTTTACTTTGAGTCCATACATTTTGCCGGTTGACCGGATGAACTGCCACATTCCCACAGCTCTTGCACGACTTTCAGCATAGGGAACCAAGCCGCTCTCGATCATAGACATATAAACCAAATCCTGAGGGACACCGACTTTTTTAAAGATTTTTTTCATCATCGGAATATAAACCTGTGCCCTTTCCAGCCAACGTTTCATCACGTCGGGATGTTTAATCCATAAATAGGCCAGATGATTTTTCACCTCTTTATTAATGGGTAAGGGAACAACCGATTTATTTTCCTGAATGTGATCGGGCAAGACGAAATAATCCCCATTAAACCAATTATTATCATCCGAAAACATTTCGTCCCGAATTTTGAAAATATCGCCAATTTCCTGATTTACGGGCTTAGATATTCCATAAAACTCCTGATATTCGGTCATGACGGTGCGATATAACTCTGTAAAACGTCTGTTCGACTGCACGCCCGGATAATCATCCATCATTTTTTGAATCGATGAAAGAGCCTGATTAATATATTTTTCGGTACTGACCGGATCATCGGAAACCTGCGATTCAAGCGCTAAAACCTGAATCTTATAAATATTTGCAATTTTTTGGATAATCTTTTTCTGATAGCCATTTAATGTAGGAAGGGAGGATTCCCGTGTCATTAAATCCGATTGCGAGGGCTCTATCGGATTATTATAAGGCAATCGAACTTCCGGCATAGGCAGCATTTCGATGGTAGTGTCCGATTGATCTGCATTTTGGCTAAATACAATTTTTGCTTGACAGAGAAATATCGTGATGAGGAGTAAGGTAACCTTTCTCAGCATTATAAACCGTTTTTAAAGTCTGCTATTTATGGTTTTGGTGGATAATAAATGAAGTGGGATAAACTTGAATAAGTGTAAATATAATGAATCATACCTACAGCACGAAAAAATTTATCCCTTTTTTGCAATAAAATTTAAAAAAATCAGATCTTATTTCGTTATTTGAACCAAGCCGTTTCGAATATATCTTAAAATAATAATTTATCTGAACTTATCAGTTATAAATTATTATTACATAAGCTAAAAGTAAAAACTATTTAATCTCAATTCTTATTTTGAATGGATTCCATTTTCATGTCCTGTCCACTTTTGGACAATGGGCATTCTGCGTCCAAACCCAAAAGCTTTCGGACTAACACGAAAGCCAGGAGCCGCTTGTCGACGTTTGTACTCATTTAAATCGACCAGCCGCACTACTTTTTCCACTAATTCTTTATTGTATCCGTTATTTATGATTTCTTTCTGTGATAACTGATCTTCAATATAAGCTCGTAACACAGCATCTAATTGAGCATATTCCGGCAACGAATCGGTGTCCTTCTGATTGGGACGTAACTCGGCGCTCGGCTCTTTATCAATAATGGATTGAGGAATGATCTCTTTTTTATAATAATGCTCGTTTAACCATTTGCTGATGGCGTAAACTTCGGTTTTGTAGATATCAGAAATCACTGACACGCCACCGGCCATGTCACCATACAGCGTACAATAACCAACAGCCATTTCGGATTTATTTCCTGTATTCAGTACCATATGACCAAATTTATTGGAAATGGACATCAGGATAACACCGCGAGCTCTGCTTTGAATATTTTCTTCCGCTACGTTAAATGCTGTGTCTTTAAACAACGGATATAATGTATCAATATAGGCATCATAAATATTTTTTATAGCCAGTTCATGTAATTCAATACCGAGATTTTTAGCCAATAATTCGGAGTCTGTAACACTACCACTCGATGAAAACTTAGATGGCATTGTCACTCCCATTACCCTATCCGGACCCAAAGCCTCTGCAGCGATCGCAGCAACCAGTGTAGAGTCGATCCCTCCGCTTAGTCCAACAATCACCTTTTTAGCGATTTTTAATTTATTGACATAATCTCTTAATCCAAGTGTAACAGCTCTGAATAAAAGCTCTTCGCTTCCATAACCAGATCCCTTTCGTTCGGTAATAGACCCTACCTCTTTGGTATCCTCATTTAAAGACGCATCGACATAATCTTCCTCAAATAAGGATGCTCGTTCACATAATTGGCCCTGAGCGTTTAATATGGTGGAATCACCATCAAACACCAGTTCGGTATTTGCCCCAACCTGATTGGCATAAAATATGGGGATCTTTAAATCACGTACATGTCCTTGCAACATTTGAAAACGAAGATCGGGTTTCCGCTTTGTAAAAGGTGAAGCAGAAATATTAACTAATACCTGGGCTCCCGCTTCCTTTAATTTTTTCGCTGGAGCTATACTGTAAAGATGATATTGATATTCATTTTGGTGATTCCAGATATCTTCACAAACGGTGATTCCAAAGGATACACCCTTAAAACGAACCGGTGAAAAATCCACATTAGGCTCAAAATAACGATATTCA
>DATFMK010000460.1:0-3664 GCA_035267005.1 Balneolales bacterium | reverse complement strand
TGATAAAGTCTCCGATATGAAACCAGCCGTAGAATTAGGAATCAAATCCTATTTTATTCGGTCACGACATGAACCTTATCAGGACAAAAATTGGTTAAAAGAACAGAACATCAGCATTCATGACACCTTATGGGATGCTGTTCAAACCATTCAAAAAAAGCAATTAGCGTGAAACAGAATCATACCGTGATAAGCGTCGATTTTTGGAATACTCTGGTAAAAGCGGAAACCAATGGGGAAAAGCGACATCGTGTGCGTATGGAGGCCCTGCAAATCATAGCTCGAAGATACCGTCCCGATATCACCATTAAAGAAATCGAAAGCGCACAAGAAAAAGTCAATCAGACATACGATAAAATTTGGTTCGAAGAACATCGAACACCTTCCACGTTTGAGCTGATTTCTTCATTGTGCAGAGAAATTAACATTACCCCTGCCGAACAAGAAGTGAAAGATCTTTCAACCATATTTCAGGAATCGATTTACGACGGTCCCCCCGATTTGGCTGATCATGTAACAGAAGTGATCCCTGAATTAGCCGAACATTATCCCATGGCCATCATATCGGACACGATGTATTCTACCGGACGCGTGTTGCGTGAATTTCTCAAAGAGCGAAATTTGTATGATTATTTTGAAGTTTTCGTCTTCAGCGACGAAACCGGCTACAGTAAACCCAATGTTAAGGCCTTTAAAACCGTTTTAAAAGAAACTAAAGCTAATGCGAAACATTCATTTCATATCGGAGATATCCACAATACTGATATTATCGGAGCTAAAAATGCCGGTATGAAATCTATTTTATACACTGGCGCTTCCGATGTTTATAAGGATGTTTCAAATGCTGATTATATCGTAGATAACTGGTTGGATATCAAAGCATTATTATTAAAGACTTAATTTCTTTTCTACGTAAAATATTTTAATATAATTATCGATCTGGCTGTCACATTTCACCCTAATTTATTTTTACAGATGGCTTCAAATAAACGCTTTTTCATTTTTTTGCTTTCCTTATTTTTGCTCATCATCCCTACATCATCATTCGCTCAGAAAAACGGTGGTATTTCAGGAGACTGGGCACTCTCTAAAAGTCAGAGTTCGGAAATCCCATTATATAAAACGCTTTCGATCAACATTAAACCATATAATCATTCTGTGCGAATTATTCAGGATTGGGGCGTACATCATTCCACAATCGACACTTTATCGTTTAAAACCGGCGGCAGGACTAACGAAATACCGGTGAATTCGAGAGTCTGGCCAACGGAAGTTTTCATGGGCGTATCGATGGTTCCCGGCTCTAAAAAAAAGATTACAGCCCGATGGTCAAATCAGCATAAAACTTTAACAATTAATGAACATTACGAGGTTCGGGTTTCTCAGGGGAAGTTTCCGATTACCAGCACATATAGGTATCAATTATCCAATGACGGAGAATTACTCACTCTAACGATAAATCGTTCCACACGGAAAACAGGTGGGCCATTGAAATACGTTTTCCATCGTCCGGGTGCAAAAAAGGCGTATTATCTGAAATTAGCAGATAACTGGCAAATCAATGGAGATTTACCGATCAATGCTTTTTTGATCAGTTTACAGGGAGTTGCCAATATGAATGGGCCTCACCTCTATTTCATTTATCCGAAGGATTGGGCATATACGTTTACTCCTTCAGTCATGAAATTTTATGAGAAGAGATATCATTATGATTTTGAGCAATTAAAAACGCCAGGTAATGCTTTCACCAAGTTAAGAAAGTACATCAAAGGCTATGTGGTATGGGACCCCTCCGTGAGGACGTCGCTGAATGTTGCTTTTACCGTTGCCGGACTCGATACCGCAGTTGTGGTAACCAAAAGTATGATTCCGGCGATGAAGCAGGCCGGCATTCCCAAGGTGGCCGATTTTCGAAATCAATTTGATGGCATGAATGATGCTCATATCTACCAATGGGCTTATAATAAATACGGCTCCCAATGCAACAAAAAATTTGTTGTTTGGATGGGAGGCGTTAGTGGAAATAAGATGCAGCCAGCTATCGCTGATTTTGGCATTTATAAACACGCTTTCTTCACCGATTTATCGACATTGCCCAGTGATACCGCGGAATATCATCTTGCCGATAAAATAATGGGGAACCAAAAACCACTCACCATGGTGATGGGCTGGCATTCCTACGCAAAGGACAAAGAGCGGGATTTTGTGAAACTGGCCTCACACCATGCGCTCAGGGTAGAAGGACTCAATACGCTGCCCAACATGAGTTTCACCTGTCAAATACCGCCTACCCCCGGATTCAAGTTTAAAAATCATCATAATGTGGTAGCTGGGAAGAAGTACATCCCCAAGAAGAAAGTCTACATCGCTTGCATTCAAACCGATGGACTCGGTCTCGGAGCCTGGCTTAAACCCGGCCGCGGACAAATACCGTATGCGTGGGAAGTCACTATGAATTGGCAATGGCTAGCCCCGGCAATGCTGGAATATTTTTACACACAGGCGACTCCGAACGATTATTTCATTGGATCACTTTCAGGTCCGGGTTATATGTATCCTAAGGCCATTCCACGCAAATACCTGCCGGGCGTTATAAAAATTGCAGATACCCTGATGCACAAACTGGATCTGAATGTGTTTGAGATAATGGATTATTCGCAGGGGGCCACCATCTCGGGAAATACCAATCTTCCCAAGAGAATTGTGAAAGCGTATTACAAATATATGCCTAATGCCATCGGATTTGTTAATGGTTACGCACCGGCGCAGACGTTTTATGTAAAAAATCATCGGCCATTTATTTCATACGATTATTACCTCTCACCCAACCGTTCCGTTAAACAGGCGGTCGCCGATTTAAAAGAACTGGCAACCATTAATTCAAAGCGGCCCTACTTTTTATTATTGCATGTGCGGGAATGGAGTAACATTAAACATGTCAAGAAGATTCTGGATCAACTCGGACCCAATTTTAAACTTGTGCCATTGGATGTATTTATGAAATTAGCTGGAAATGCACCGACTTATAAAGATCATTTTATGAAAAAGAATTCAAAAGCCAGCAACAATTGACTCAATTGGTAAAGATCAAACTTGAAGATTAAAGATCACTGAAACAGGATCTCTAATTCACTCAAAAGTCAAAAACCGAATTATTCACGTATACAACAAAAACAATACATATCATATTGTAAATAAAAGAACCTATATAAAATAATTCCTTCCTCAATTTTGAGGACACTAAAAGAAGCTGCGAAATTTGGCCGTGTCCCGAAAGCTCGGGATTGAACACAACAAAATTTCCTGGTGAATAATCCGGGTTAAGGGGCCTTGTCGCTTGCATTGTTATTTTATCACCGGCTCAGTGGTCTATGGTCCTAATTTATAAAATTTGTTTTTCACTAATTTCATCACAACAGTCGAGTAAAATAACGTGAATTCGATGTAATCATAGACTTATTATGTTTCATATCCACGTTTGGAAGATCGCTCACCCAAAAGCGGGTTCGAGATGACGCCTTTGAGTGATGTTTTTTTAACAGGAACGATCTCGTCCATTCGCCTCATTTCGACCGGAGATAGAAATCTTCAAAGTAAAATATTCATTTCAAGACGCTGTTTTGAGAAGATTTTATTTCGAACTCACGTTAGTTTATATCCTTTC
>DATFMK010000459.1:0-5522 GCA_035267005.1 Balneolales bacterium | reverse complement strand
TAATGAAGCTCTTACCAAAACATTTTGGACGATGTACCATATCGAAGCCCGCAATGGGTGGAATATTTTTAATGCGGCAAAATTGAATCTGAAAGGGAATCACACCTATCGCAGTGATGGTTTTTCAACCCGGAGCGCAACCGCTCGTTTCGATTGGCATGTGTTTAAACCTTTACGGATTCATGCCTCTATTGCCGCCGGGTCGAAGATGCCCACCATTCAGGAATTATACTGGAAATCGACAGCATTCAGTGGTAATGCCAATTTGAAGAATCAACAGGTTCAGCGTGCCGAGGTTGGATTACAGATCCAACTAAGCAAAGCCTTACAAATTGGTTTCAAAGCTTACGGTTCTCGTTATCATAATCCGATTGTGCTTGGTCTAAATAGAAAATTTGAAAATATCGGGACTTATTTATCCCAAGGCGGCGTGGCATGGGCTCAATTGGATAATATCCATTGGGAAATGGATTTGTCAACGACCTATCAACGTTTTTCGAGTACGGATAATCGCTTAGAAAATCGTATACTAAATAGTAGCGGTAACCGCTTATGGAATCGTTTAGGTGTATATTGGAAGGGATATGCTTTAAAAAGGGCTACCTATGTAAAAATGGGGCTTTTCGGTCTCATATCTCCTTTTTCATACCGGAGTGCTCATTATTATCCGCAGCTGGATAAATGGGAATATATGAATGAAGATCCGGCTATTCCTTCATTCTACCGTCTCGATTTCGATGTAGCAGCGCGGATTCGCTGGTTCATGATGTACTTTCGAGTAGAAAATGTAACCAATGGACTTGGACAGCTGGGCTTCTTTGAAACAGCGGATTATCCCATGGCGCCGCGCGTTTTTCGTTTTGGTATTAGAGTAATATTTCGTAATTAGTGCTGTCAGTAATAAATATTTTTGAGATGATATGAGTGTCAATTATGTGATTAAAGAAGGATTTGCTGGATTTAAAAGAACCCGGCTGGCTACGGTAACATCTATTACGTCGTTAACGGTGGCCGTTCTGCTAATCGGAATCCTTGTACATATATCATTTAATACCTATCAGGTGGCCAAATCGTTAAAAAATGCATTTAATGTTGAGGTTTTTCTGAAGGATTTGAATAAGGATCAAACGAAAACGATACAGGGGGATATAGCAAAAAAATCGATCGTTGAACATATTTCCTATATCAGCAAAGATAGTGCTGCAGCCATTTTTAAAAAACAGTTTGGTGCTGCTGGTGCATCGCTCGCTGATTTAAAATTTTTACCCGCCTCTTTTAAAATTGAACTGAAAAACGACGTGCCCCTCGATAAAATTCAGAGCATGATCAAAGAGATAAAACAGTATAATGGGGTCGATGAGGTGAGTTTTAATCAGCATTTACTGGCATTATTGCGAGCGAGACAGCGTACATTGATTTTTGCGGGAGCGGGAATTGGTTTTATCATCGTGCTGGCATCGATGCTGTTAGTATTCAATACAATTCGTCTGACCATTTATGCGAAACGAAACCTAATCAAGGCAATGAAGCTGGTAGGGGCCACTAATGGTTTTATTCGCAGACCCTTTCTGGTGGAAGGGATGTTACAAGGAATTATATCAGGTGCGGTCGCTATTGTTTTGATGTGGATTCTTTTTCAATATGCGATACCCGATTATTTACCACAAATAGGTATACTTAGATGGCCTTATGGAAAAGCGTATTATCTCATGGGGGGTATGATGTTGTTAGCAATACTAATGGGCTACTTTGGCAGCCGGATTGCTGCACGAAAATTTATTAAAGCAACCACTATTGAATAAAAATATATTATCTAATTACGAGCGGGCTGCTTCCTGATTACTTTTCTTATCAATTTCTGATCTTTTAGAACAAGTATCCGGATTTTGACATTCTCCAAAAAAGTGGAGAGAATGACCGGTGATAGAGAAATCGTGTAACTTCTCCATCAGCTTTTTGATTTCATAGATCCGTGGATCACAAAACTCCATGACTGCGCCACAAGTGTTGCAAATGATATGATCGTGTTGCTGGAATGAATAGGCTCGTTCATAATATGATTGGTTTTTACCAAACTGATGACGTTGAACCAGACCACATTCAACAAGTAAATCCAAGGTGTTATACACTGTGGCGCGTGATACCCGGGAACCGGTATTTTTCATGCGGAAATACATGTCATCGGCGTCAAAATGTCCGTCAGCTCTATATATTTCCTCCAATACCATAAAACGTTCAGGCGTTATACGGTGACTGCGTTCTTTCAAATAAGACCGGAAAATTTCCTTAACTTCTTGTATTGTATCTTCGCCAGCTGGTTTTGCCATAATTTATAAAGTAATTGAAATTAATCGTAATATAAGAAAAAAATATGATTTTTGGTCTTAACAAGTAAATAAGTCAGACAATAAAGTTTGATGTGTAGTATTTTTTTATAATTATAGAGATCTTTACAGTCTTACCAGAATTTTGTTTTCCGGTATAAATTAATCGTTTTCCTGCAAGTAGAAAATATTAAAAAGAAAATTTGTATGTCGAGTGTCGTACCTTTTGAAACTCTGAATGAGTTATTCATCAATCTTTCCCATAAAAATAAGGGAAAAAACAAAACCGTATTTGCACGTAAACCGGGATCCCAGGAACCCTATGTTTCTATAGTTTGGGAAACGTTTACAGATGATGTTAACGCCCTTGCCTCATATTTTATTTCTTCCGGAGTAGAAAAAGGAGACCGTATTGCTATACTAAGCGAAAATCGATACGAATGGGCGGTAGTTGATATGGCTATTCAACTAATAGGTGCCGTTAATGTGGCATTATACACCAGTCAGCCTTCCAATCAATGTGAGTATATACTTAAAGATTCAGAAGCCTGCCTGTTTTTCGTTTCGACGGGAATTCAACAAAAGAAAGCGATTGAGATTTTTGAAAATTGTACAGATTTACAGAAGGTGATTGCTTTCGACGAACCGAAGCAGGAGGCCTTTAAAAAGGTCGAATTCATGGTTATGTTTCAGGATATACTTGAGGAAGGAAGGAAAAGCTACGCGGAAAACCAGAAAAAAATTGAGCAAGCCAGAAAAAAAGTGAAACCGGAAGATATGGCGACACTCATTTACACATCTGGTACTACCGGAAAGCCAAAGGGCGCGATACAAACGCATCATAATATCGTAAGTAATGTTTTGGCTTGTTTAAATGTGATCGATATCAGTGAGGAGGATCGTACCCTTTCATTTTTACCATTATGCCATTCCTTTGAGCGTACCGGCGGTTATTATGCCGTTTTAGCAGGTGGTGCCGAAATTTACTATGCGGAAAGCGTAGACACGGTTGCTAAGAATATGGTGGAAGCCCAACCGACAATCGTCATTAGTGTTCCCCGTTTGTTTGAAAAAATTTATAATCTTGTTCAAAAAAGTATAGAAGACGGACCCGAGACCAAGAAAAAGATTTTCAATTGGGCTATCGATATTGGTGATAAATATGCTAATGGGAAGCGTGGTTTGATATCTTTGCAAAAGAAATTGGCAGATAAGCTTGTTTTTGATCAATTGAAAAAACGAACCGGCGGTCGTATTAAATTTTTTGTTTCGGGCGGAGCGGCATTATCACCAGATATTGGTACCTTTTTTATGGCGGCCGGTTTACGAATTATCGAGGGGTATGGGTTGACAGAAACCTCACCGGTTATCGCGGCTAATCATCTTGGAAAAGAGCGCATCGGAACTGTAGGATATGTGATTCCCGGTGTTACTATAGGTATTCAGCGGTTGGAAGATTCAAAAATTATTGCAGAATTGAGCGGTGAAGATTATCCCTCAGAGCTTAGTAGCGTGGAAGGTGAGATTCTGTGTAAAGGTCCAAATGTAATGAAAGGATACTGGAATAAGCCGGAAGCAACTGCCGAGGTTATTGATTCTGAAGGATGGTTTCATACCGGAGATATCGGGCGATTTAATGAAGGATATCTGCAAATAACCGATCGTTTGAAACATATGATTGTGAATGCCGGTGGAAAAAATATTTATCCCGGACCGATTGAGGATTTACTCAAAACCAGTATGTATATAGAGCAGGCTGTAGTTGTTGGCGAGAAGAAGAATTTTATGTCAGCGTTAATTGTCCCGGATTTTGATAGATTAAAAGAGATTGCCGCTCAAAGAAATATTACATACAAAGATACAGGTGATTTAATAAAGAATGACGAGATCAAAAATATTTTTGATAGGGAACTTAAATCATTTTCGAAAAAATTGGCTTCACACGAAAGAATCAGGAGATACCGTCTGCTTAATACCGAATTTTCAGTAGAATCCGGTGAGTTGACTCCAACACTTAAAGTAAAGCGAAGGGTTATTGAGTCTAAATACAAAGATTTGATTAATTCAATTTATGATGAAGAGAGATAGGTAATTATGCTATACTCTTTGTAATTTACAGAGAGATAAATAAAGTATCGTTTTGCGTAAGATTAGATTATGAATCTATTTAATATTGAAGTATGATTGAGTAGATAATACATAAGCATTTTGATTCGTTTTATTTGTCTTTAGAAGGCTTTGCAAAATCAGGGCTTTAGTTCAAGATTAAAGCTTGAGCGACTTCGAAACCGCAGCATCCCGAATGCTTTCGGGATTCGAGGATTTCGAAGTCGTGAAAATGCAGATATGAGGCAAAAGAACAGTTTTGTTTAGCCTTCCATTAGTTTTTATAGATCCAAAATGGTGTTATCATGACAATGCAAGAGAGTAAAATTACTTCATTTGACGAATTCTTAGAAAAATCAGACGTTCCCGTTTTAGTCGATTTTTGGGCTGAATGGTGTGGACCCTGCAGGTTAATGCATCCAATATTAGAGCGGATTGCTAAAAAGATGTCAGGAAAAATCAAAGTGATTAAGGTTAATGTTGATAAGAGGCCCCATATTGCGGAACGTTATCAGATTTACAGTATTCCAACTTTGATTCTTTTTAGCGATAGTGATCCGGTATGGAGAACAGCAGGCGTTATGCCTGAGAATCAATTAATACGTCAATTAGAACAACAGCTGGATTCCGTCAAATAAACAAAGCTACAAGTTTTTGTGGAATTAATGCTATTCTAAATTTCCCATTGAAAAATCAATAAAAAAAGGCTTGGTAAAACCAGGGATTTTGTTCAATATCAAAGCCTAAGCGACTTCGGAACCGCAGAATCCCGAAAGTATGCGGGATTCGAGGATTTCGAAGTCGTGAAAATGCAGATATGGGGCAATAGAACGGTTTGGCATAGCCTTCTAAATGGGTATAAAGGGAGAATTGTGACAAATTTTCAAAACAGTAAAAATTTGTTATCGCTAACAGGCTAATACCTTTTAGTTATTTGCTAAAAAACTTGTATTATATAGCCGTTCAATATTTTATCCCTTTATAGCAATTATAAGTATTTAATGGAAAATATATCATTATGGCCTATAACATATTTTTGTATCTACATATCGTCTCGTATATAACTTGGTTGGCGGCATTTGTTGTGAGTTT
>DATFMK010000458.1:0-3615 GCA_035267005.1 Balneolales bacterium | reverse complement strand
ATTTTTTCCGGGTTTCGGATGGATGCACAATATCATCAATATATCCCCTGGCTGCCGCCCGATATGGATTAGCGAATAATTTGTCATAATATTCTTCCAGTTCAGCTTGTTTCGCTTCTTTATCATCGGCTTTGGCAATTTCTTTTTTGAATATGATCTCAACAGCGCCTTTAACACCCATCACCGCAATTTCTGCAGTTGGCCAGGCGATGTTATAATCGGCACGTATGTGCTTAGAGTTCATCACGTCGTACGCTCCGCCATAGGCTTTTCGTGTAATGACCGTCATTTTAGGAACCGTCGCTTCACAAAACGCATATAATAACTTGGCTCCGTGTTTGATAATTCCGCCCCATTCCTGATCGGTTCCGGGTAAAAAGCCCGGAACATCTTCAAAGACAAGTAACGGGATATTAAAAGCATCACAAAACCGGACAAAACGGGCCCCTTTCAAGGAAGCGTCAATATCCAGGCAACCCGCTAACGATAAGGGCTGATTGGCGACAATTCCCATACTCTGACCATTCAAACGGGCAAAGCCAACAATGATATTATCCGCATAATGTTCATGGACTTCCATAAATGAATCCTGATCTACGATACCTTCAATAACGTCATGCATATCATAAGGCTTATTCGGATTATCGGGTACCAGTTTATCCAAAGCTTTTTCTTTTTTGGAGTCAGGTGCCTTGGGTGAAGATACGGGTGGTTTTTCTTCACAATTTTGAGGGAGATAAGACATCAGCCTGCGAATATCATTCAGACATTGTGGATCATTTTCGCTGGCAAAGTGACAAACACCCGATTTGGAGCTATGTGCCATGGCTCCACCTAACTCTTCGGAGGTCACTTCTTCATGGGTAACCGTTTTAACCACGTTTGGCCCGGTAACAAACATAAAACTTGTTCCTTTCACCATAAATGTGAAATCGGTGATAGCCGGACTATAAACGGCACCTCCCGCACAGGGTCCCATGACAGCGGAAATCTGAGGAATAACCCCCGATGCCATAGAATTGCGCCAAAAGACTTCAGCATA
Source organism: Balneolales bacterium (assembly GCA_035267005.1). Lineage (GTDB taxonomy): Bacteria > Bacteroidota > Rhodothermia > Balneolales > DATFMH01 > DATFMH01. Next base: position 2,573 of record DATFMK010000458.1, on the reverse strand, counting down.
TCCCCCTAATGAGGAAACCCCTTCCTGAATACGGGCTCCGCCAGAATCATTCAAACCAATAATAGGTATGCCATTTTTTACAGCCAAATCCATGATTTTAACAATTTTTTCAGCATGTGTCTCTGAAAGCGATCCCCCAAAAACTGTAAAATCCTGACTAAAAACGTATACGGGCCGTCCGTTAATCTTTCCAAAACCAGTGACGACGCCATCACCAAGAAATTTCTTTTTATCGAGTCCGAAATCTGTTGCCCTATGTTCAACAAAAGTGCCAATTTCTTCAAAACTACCTTTATCTAACAATATATCAATTCGTTCCCGTGCTGTTAATTTTCCGGAATTGTGTTGACGCTCAATGCGCTGTTTGCCACCCCCAAGTTTCGATTTTTCTCTTAACTTATTGAGTTTTTCAATTTTTTCAGTTGACATACCTTAATGATTAGTATCAGTATTATTGTAATTTTTAAAAAAAGTTTGAAGATTATCTGTAAAATCAATAGCGACTTCTGTATAAATATCAATCATATTCCTACGGAAAATATCTTTGGAAATATACTGACTCGCATCTTTCCATTTTGAAAATTTTGTAATATCCCGTAATGCTATTTTATAAGCCTGTTGATCTCCTCCAAATAAATTATTGACAAAATAGTCTTTTTGGCTTCCAATATAAGTGTTTAAATCTTCATATTTCTTATCGGCCTCTGTTGATTCATTGGCATACCAATCCGGAATGGGAGTATAGACATCCCCTTCTTCCTCCTCCTCATCATTTCCTCCGGTTTCCTCATTGTTATTTGACGGATATTCACGTTCGCTCTTTTCAGCTAAAATATCAGCAAGCGTTTTCGATTCTGATTCTTCCTGATCGTCTTTATAGTCATCATTAGTACTTTCGTTTTCTTCATTATCCGATAATTTATTGATCAGCGAATCTTCATCTTTCCCATTTCGAACAAATCGTTTCCAGATAGGAACTTCTTCATTCTCTTCAGAATCAGCATTATTCCTATCCTGATTTTCATTTATCTCTTCCTTACCGGTCTCATCATCCAGTTTTTGCTTGTCTTGCAGCTCCTGATTCTGTTGTTGTTTCCGTAATTCCTTATCCTCTTGAGATTTTTTTTGATCACCTATCTGATCATCTGAAGAATCTGCTTCTTTTTCATCTTTTTTATAATCATGAAAACCGTATCTCCTCCAAACATTTTCAATATCATTATTATAAGAGGATTTTTCTTTCGGTTCTTCATAATTAACATCCGGCTTTTCAGCACGATTATTTGCTTCAATATTTGGGGATACATCGTTCTTTTGCTTTGAAGTTGATTCGGTATATTTAGAATCAGAAAGTACCTGTAATATTCGATCACCGTCGATATAGGTATCCTCCGATTCAAATTGACCGGCCCAGCTATTTAAGCCTTTTTCTTCAAAAAATTGTCCTAATAAATCTGATTGGATATGATTTCCCATTAAAACAAACCATGGGGAAAGTACCTGAAGCCAGCTTACGGGAGTATATTTCTCACTCAATTTCTGATCAATTTGCCGGATAACCGATTCACAATAATCTTTGGTCATTTCCTGCAATTCTTTTTTATGGAGAAATCGCTGCAGAGCTTGCGCAAAATGACGGTATACAACAATTTTTCGCATCCGTTTTTCAATTACGGATGTGCTTAATTTGTTATCTCTTCCATAAATGACGTTTGAAATATTCTTTCTGGGATTAACCAGAATTGAAAGGATTTCTTCAATGGTATTTTCTAAGGCCGGCGAGAGATATTTTTCGGGAAGCCAGCGATTCTCCCCAAGTTCTTCCAGGAACTCTTTCCATGCATGAACGACTTCATCCGCTTGTGTATTGGCCCAATCGGTTTCCGGCATGGTTAATTCATCACGCAGGTTCTCTTCCAAAGCCAGATTAAGCCGATTAACAACAAAATCAGGGATTCCGTACTCAATTAATTCATCGGGAGTAAAATATTTCTTATTCTCAGGTAGTTTCCTAATCAGATTTTGGGTGATATCATTAATGATATTATTCATAAGCTGTTTATTGATGAATATATAGTGACAAATATGCTAATACAACTACTTTAAATTGGTGATTTACTTCAGTATATGTACTTTTGATCATGACATCTGTTCAAGTAAATAAATTATCCAAGAGATTTGGAGCCAAAAAGATCTTCACTAACGTTACCTTTACCATTAGTAACGGGGTAACCGGTATAGCCGGACCCAATGGATCCGGAAAAACGACATTACTTAAATGTCTAAGCCTTCTGTTACGTCCAACGTCTGGCAATGTAACATGGTATAATAATGATAAAAAACTCTCCGCAGCCGATGTAAAAAAAATGATGGGTTACGCAGCACCCTATCTAAATCATTATGCGGAATTAACTTGTTTAGAAAACTTAAATTTTATTTGTCAACTTCGCCATATTAAAAACGCGGAAGAACGAATTACTACCCTTTTAGATAAAGTCGGTTTACATTCCAAAAAAGACGAACAATTTGGAAATCTGTCATCTGGTCAGCAGCAACGAATAAAATTAGTGGCT
>DATFMK010000457.1:0-5252 GCA_035267005.1 Balneolales bacterium | reverse complement strand
CGAACGGCTTTTACCGTGAATTTAAGGGTAATCCGTCGGATCCGGGAGTTGAAGTTAACATTAAATATAGCCGGAATATATTGACGGACAAGCCTACAGGAAACATCGAACTGACTTTCATAAATCATGATGAAACTGCGGGTAAGAAAATTCGAGTGATCGATCATTCCTATAAACAGCACAATAAAACGGTCAAATTAGGGAAAGAAGGTAGTTCGAATGACATTGTGACGATCAAACTGAATCTGGACAAAAGCCATCAATGGTACGATCTGGGAATTAAAATTGATGGATACGGTGATTTTGAACGCCGGTATGCCGGACATGTAGAGACCGGGCGTATCAGTTACAGCGACCCGGCTATGGGTCAAATCGTTTAATACGTTTCCATTATAAGTAGATTAACATATTGTTATTTCATTATTAACACTTCGTAAAAAAGGGCTATTGGTATTGTACAGACTGCTTTAAAATCCTAAATTCATTTTCGTGTAAACGTTGTAATTCCATCTTACCAGGTTACAAGAGATCATCATGTTGGGAGTATAATTAACGTTAATTCGAGATAACATCTTTTGAAAACAGCGTTATTAAATATCTATCTCACTATGCAGATTTCTCCCTCCGCCCGAAATGACGCAAGAGGACGGAAAATAATGGTAAGAGTTAAAATTATCACACAAAGGCGTCATCTCGAACCTGCTTTTTTGGGTGAGAGATCTATAAAACGTGGATATGAGATATATTTATTTCAAACTCCCGTTAATTAACTACAGACATAAGGTTTAACATAATTAAATAGTGGAAACCAGAAGAGAATTTTTAAAGAAGATGGCTTTGTTGTCGGGAGCGGCCGGGGTATCCACCGTCCTTCCGGAATCCATCCAAAAAGCGATGGCTATAGATCCGCAACCGGGCAGCACATTCATGGATGCCGAACATATCGTATTTTTGATGCAGGAAAATCGCTCATTCGATCACTGTTTCGGGACGCTTAGAGGTGTTCGCGGGTATAACGATCCGAGGACCATCAACTTGCCAAATAAAAACAACGTTTGGCTGCAAACCAATAAATCGGATCAAACTTACGCCCCTTTTCGTCTTAATATTAAAGATACGAAGATCACCTGGATGGGATCGCTCCCTCATTCCCGTACTTCCCAAATTGACGCGTGGAATAATGGCAAATATGATCAATGGATCGAAGCCAAAAAATCGGGATGGAAGGAATATGCGAATATGCCATTGACTATGGGACATTACACTCGCGAGGACATCCCTTTTTATTACGCCCTGGCCGACGCCTTTACCGTATGTGATCAGAATTTCTGCGGTTCGCTTACACCTACCGATCCCAATCGACTGCTCTTCTGGACCGGAACCGTACGAGAAAAACAAAATACGGATGCCAAAGCTTACGTCCGGAATGAAAACGTCGATTTCCAAAAACTGGATTGGAAGACCTTTCCCGAACGACTCGAAGAAAACGATATTTCCTGGAAAGTGTACCAAAATGAACTCTATATTCATACCGGCTTGACACCGGAAGAAGATCAATGGTTGGGCAATTTCGGTGATAATTCGCTCGAGTATTTCAAACAATATAATGTGAAATTATTCGCCGACCGGATCAAATATCTACAAAAATTAAAGAAGACGCTTCCTCAGAAAATTCAATCTCTAAACGAAAAATTAGCCGTCACTCCAAATTCCCAAAAACTTAAAAAACAATTAAAAAAGCTGACACTTGAATTGGAAGATGTGAAGCAAGAGCTGGCTAAATGGAATAGTCAAAAGTATGAGCGTCTATCGGAAAGGGAAAAAGCCATCCATCAAAAAGCGTTTACGATTAATGATGATGATCCGGAATATAGGGAATTAAGCGAATTAACCTATGATGATCATGGTACACAGCGTAAAATGAACGTGCCAAAGAGCGATGTGTTATATCAATTCCGAAAAGATGTGGAAGAAGGAAAATTACCGACAGTATCGTGGCTGGTCGCCGCCAACAACTTTTCGGATCACCCCGATGCCCCCTGGTATGGAGCATGGTACGTTTCGGAAGTGCTCGATATTCTCACCAAAAATCCGGAAGTGTGGAAGAAAACGATCTTCATCCTCACTTATGATGAAAACGACGGTTACTTCGATCATGTTCCGCCCTTTGTTTGTCCAAATCCCGAGGACCCCGAAACAGGGAAAACGTCACCGGGTGTTAATGATGGACTGGATTATGTCCATCTGCAGCAGGAAATCGAACGAAAAGATGTAAATGATAAACAGGCGAGAGGGGGACCGATCGGGTTAGGATACCGCGTACCTTTAGTCATCGCGTCCCCCTGGAGCCGTGGCGGTTATGTGAATTCGGAAGTATTCGATCACACTTCGTCGCTTCAGTTTCTGGAACATTTTCTGAACAAGAAATTCGGTAAACACATAAAAGAAACGAATATCAGCAAATGGCGCCGAACGGTTACCGGAGATCTAACCTCAACATTTCGTCCCTATAAAGAGGATAAAAAAGAAGATCTGCCATTCATAGCGAGAGATCAGTTTGTTGAGACGATTCATAACGCAAAATTCAAAAATCCACCCTCCGACTACAAAGCGTTAAACGCTAATGAAATTGCTGAAATTAATCGGAAAGGCGCCGAATCGTCTCTTATGCCACAACAGGAAAAGGGAATACGTCCGGCTTGTCCCTCACCCTATCAATTAGAAGCAGACGGGGTATTCCATCCTCATAAAAAGAGTTTTGAGATCACTTTTCTGGCTAAAAACAATTTCGGAACAACTAACGCAGAAGGAGCTCCTTTTAATGTTTTCGCTCCGGGTAAATATCGAAAAAACGGGGAAGGAGAATTTGAAGATCTGCATTTCTGGTCTTTTGCCGTTACGGCTGGGGATAAACTCACCCATTCCTGGCCACTAAAAGCCTTTGAAAACGGTATTTATCATCTTAACGTCCATGGTCCCAATGGTTTTTACCGTGCATTTATGGGGAATGAGGATGATCCGGACCTGCAAATTAAAATGGATTACAGCCGTAATATGATTTCCCGGAGGCCGAACGGAAATATTGAAATAACCTTCGTCAATAATGACAAAAGACATCCCCAAAAGATTCATATTGTTGATCACGCTTATAAACAGCATACCAAAAGGTTAAAACTGGGTAAGGCCGGGAGTTCGACTTCTGGCGTTACGTTGAAACTGGATTTGAATAAAAGTTACCAATGGTACGATTTCAGTGTAAAGATTGATGGATATGAGAACTTCGAGCGTCGTTATGCCGGCCATGTGGAAACCGGTGAGACCAGTTATAGTGATCCGGCGATGGGTAAAATGATATAATAGAACTACGCAGATTTTCGTGATTATTGAATATTGAAGTGTGAAGAACTCAACTTTTTAAAGTGGAGTTCTTTTTAAAACTACATTTTAAAATATTTAACGTGAGGTTTGGATAAGAATGGATTGATATCCTCAACGAAATGAAACGTTGCGGATCTTTGAATATAATAAGGCACAGGTCTTTTCCTTATCTTTAATTCAAATTTCAAGATCTAAATCATTAATAATTTGCAGAATTCGCATTTTGGACGATTTAGTATAAAGTTTGAGAGATCTAATCCAACATCTTAAACGAACCTCACGTTATTTAATTTGCCTCTGAAGATATCTCTCCTTCGGTCTTTTAGACTTAAAAAAAAATGACGATCCTATTAGATGAAAAGTCTAATAATATTATCAACCTGAAGAACTTGAGGGATCTATCGGCGTCATAGCGAACACGCTTTTGAGTTAAGAGATCATACTTACGCTGATAAAAGAAAAATAAACCTGGTTAGAATTGGTATAATTATAATGAAATCAATTAATTCTAATTACTTAAAATGATTTCCCAGGTGCCCGGTTTGTTAATAGTAAAAGTGAGATGCCCTTCGATTAAATCAGAATGGTTTTGATTGGGAATGTAATAATCGAGAGATCCCTTAAAAGGGAAAGTAACATTGGTGAAACCGACAACATCGGCATTTAAGTTGTTATTTGAAGAGCCTGAACTGCCACTTAATGATAAATTATGTACGGATGACTTTACATCCGAACCATTTTCCTGAAAAGCCAGTTGAATATCATTTCCTTTATCGGATAAATTAACAAAAGAAACATTATTAATATTTTCCTTTCGAATGACACTATATGGCGTACTTTGTTTCTGTTTTACTAAACGGTTCACCTTTTTCTGAAGTCCTTTAAAAACAACTTTGTTAAAAGCATTCGCATATTCATTTGTCTTCAAAATATTTGAAAACTGTGCTTTATGCAGTGGATTTTTTACCTCAAACGGTTGATTACTCTCCATATAACTTGAGGAATTACAAGTTAAAAGGACCATACCTATCATCAATAGAAAGATGGAATTTTTCATGATGTGTATATCCATATGATTTGCAATATGTTGCCTTTATTTAAATATAAACATGATTAGCTGGAAAGCAATGATGAATCCCTATGTAATTATATGCATCATATGTTAAAATTAAAACAAAAAAGGGATGATTACGAATAATCATCCCTTTTAAAAATGTATCAGTTTCGATCAAAGTTCTTTGAGCGCACTGACTAATGAAGTCAGTGATTTCTTAGCATCACCAAAGAACATATAAGTATTATCCTTATAAAAGAGTTCGTTGTCGATACCGGCAAATCCCGGATTTAAACTTCTCTTTAGAACAACAACAGTCTTGGCCTCATCTACATTCAAAATAGGCATACCGTAGATGGGACTTCCCGGATTGGTCCGGGCGGCGGGGTTGACAACGTCGTTAGCGCCGATCACCAGTACAACATCCGTTGTTTCGAATTCCGGATTGATATCATCCATATCATAAAGTTGTGGATATGGAACATTGGCTTCCGCCAGAAGTACGTTCATGTGACCTGGCATACGTCCGGCAACCGGGTGAATACCATATTTGACATCAACACCTTTTTCTTCCAGTATATTGGCTACTTCGCGAATCACGTGCTGTGCTTGCGCAACGGCTAAACCATAACCCGGCACGACAACAACTTTTTGTGCATAGGCGGTCATAACAGCGACGTCCTCGGCTTTAGCTTCACGTACATTTTTATCGGTTATATCACCTTCGCCACTGGCAATAGCTGTACCATCAGATCCAAAGGCACCGAACAATACGTTTCCGAGACTTCGGTTCATAGCCTGACACATGATATTGGAGAGG
>DATFMK010000456.1:0-3222 GCA_035267005.1 Balneolales bacterium | reverse complement strand
GAGAACAAGCAGGCTCTAAAGGCAGTTTTGATTAAATGTGACGAATATTATAAAAAAACTGAAACAAGACCTTTGCTCAGCAAAAAATGAATTTGGAATTTTGGTTGGTTCACTATCTATGCCTTTGAATCGCCGATAAAGGCTTGTATTCCTTCTTCCTCAATAGCCTTTATTCCTGCATCCAAAGCTTCTTTAGCACTTGGAAATAGATCATCCCAAACGGTAGAATTCCATTCCTCATCTACAATTTCCAATATCCATCCACCTTGATCACCTTTGTAAACTTCAATGGTGACCTTAAAACCGTCTTTCTCAATTTCTTTGGTAATATCCGATTCAGGATACTTGACTATTTTTCCCATGATTCATCTTTAATTAGGATTGGGCATCTAAAATTCTTCAATTTCAATCGGCTCATTACTAAGGTCAAATACAGTATCACAGGCATGAGTATCAAACCATTCATTGTATGTCTTTAAATCTCTATTTTGTGGCCACAAATCAGAGTCTCTTATCATTGAATAAAGTTCTTCCTCAAAAATATCCAAATAATGATTTTTCAGATAATTTTTGTAATTAAATTCGTCATATTTGTCAGAGATAAGATAAGCTGAATAATGCTCTGAACCATTATCAAAGTCGGGTTCGCCATTTTCAAAGCTTTTTACCCAATCAAGATATGGCTTTTTAGGAATTACAATCAGCAATGTTCTATTAATGGTATTCATAGGTAATCCTGTTTCATAAGATCGGAATCAATAATTTTATAGCCGCCTTGGATTTAAAATATGGATGGATAATATTAGTATGTCAACTATCAGCTTTTTGTTCAATGCTCCATTTTCTAAGAAAGCCCAACTCCCTAAGGAGGTTACTATCTAAAAGGTGAAATATATTCAGGAAAATTGGCAATCGCAAGAAAAATGAGAAATACTCAAGGAAAAGGTTATTTCCGCTGAAAACGTGATATATCAAAGAAATTTGAGATTTAAAAAAAATTATATCTCCTGAATAGGGCAGAAAATACAGATTGAAGCCCATACTTACATTTCAATTTTTACTCATTTCAGAACGGCAATATCGTATTTAGGATAGTTGAAGCATTAAAGATTCTACTTTTATATCTTCCGAATAAATTTTAAATTCATTATTAAAAACCTTCCTGTAACTATTTCTTGTATTGACAAATTGAGTCTTGGATGAAAGAGAATTACTTTATCTAAATCATTACAACTTATTTAACTGAAAGGGGGATACAGAATGATATTCAAAAAAGATTTAATGGCATTGAAAAAAGACATCACAGTTATTGGTAAAAAGGTGGAAAATCTTTTAAAGGCATTTGAAAAAGATGTTAAAGCCATAGCATCAAAGGCATCCAAAGCAAAAGCTTTAAAAGCTAAACCTGTTATAAAAGCATCTGTAAAAAAGAAAACTGTAAAGGTCACCGCTACTGATCAGGTTTTAAAAATCATTAATAGATCAAAAAGAGGTGTTAATACTGCCACCCTAAAGAAAAAGACAGGCTTTGAAGATAAGAAGTTACGGAATATAATTTTTCGGGCTAACAAAGAAGGAAAAATCCAAAGAGCAGATAGGGGGCTTTATATCGGTGTGAAAGCCAAAGCACCTAAGGCATCCAAAGAAGAAGCTGTAAAAGCTAAAACTGCTAAAAAAGCACCTGTAAAAAGGGGAGCAACAAAGCTCACAGCTACTGATCAAGTTTTAAAAATCGTCAACACATCAAAAAAGGGTGTTGATATTATCACCATCAAAAAGAAGACAGGCTTTGAAGATAAGAAGTTACGGAATATAATTTTTCGGGCTAACAAAGAAGGAAAAATCCACAGAGCAAGTAGAGGTCTTTATATCGGTGCTAAATAAGATTATTTCAGACTACTGAAATCCGGGTATCATTTGAAAAAGGGGGATTTTATTATGGCTCTTACAAAAGCCGAAATTGTGGATTCCATTAGTGATCAAATTGGATTCCCAAAGAACCATTCATTCGAAATAATAGAAATCCTTCTTGAAATAATGAAAAAGACCCTTGAATCAGGTGACGATGTTATGATCAGCAACTTTGGCAAATTCTGTGTCAAAGAAAAGAGGGAAAGGAGGGGTAGGAATCCTTCAACAGGTCAGGAGATGATTTTAAAACCAAGGAAAGTTGTGACATTTAAGTGTTCAGGCACCTTGAGGGAAAAGATTAATAGATAGCAGAAAGTTTCAAAATATACTAAATTAAAGCTTTAAATATATTATTCTAATATTTTGATATTAATAATAAAATATAAAATATTCTTAACGTTCATCATGCCTCTAACCATCAGACCATATTTCAAATAATAAGGTCAAGTTAAGGTACAGGGCATCCGATTGTAATGATAAAAATATTTTGGCGACATATTCACAGATGATTTGGCATGTCATTGCCAGATTTTCATCTGCTCCTCCTTTTAAAATGGGTGGTTCCTTGATGGAAGGAATCACCCAACAAAAATCAATCGAAACGGAAGGCTGAATCTGCTTACTTTACCCCCTTCCGTTAGGGGCAGTTCCTCAGGGGCTGCCCTTTTATTTTTCCAATCAGTCTGCCACCCATTAACATTCATACGACACGCAGGTAAAAAATTGCCATACCCCCTTGAACTTCTTTAACATTGCATTACCATAGCTGGTGACTTCTGGGATGTTCGTGCATTTTTTCTGCTGTTATGTTCAGCCTTTGTTGGCAACAGTTGGGCAATTAACAACGGCATCTTGGAAGCCACATCCATTAGGGGGCGGTTCAAATTGAACTGCCCCTTTTTTTGTTGCGGTTGACACAAATGGAGCTAAGGTATCTTTATAAAAATTAGACTCGATGAAGGCAGAGCCCACTCAGCTCTGCCTTTCTATTTTTAGGCTCCATACACCCATTCCGATATAAGGCATTACCCGTGGCCTCAGTTATCTTCGATCCTCAGCCATACATTTCATTCAACCGGGTTTACCCGTGATAATTAAATTGTAGATCCGGACAAAGTGCAGAAAAATTTTTAAAAGTTTCTAATTTTGGACTTTATCATCCCGAAAGTATGTAAAAATTTTCATAATAATTTGAAATTTTTTATCAAACGCAGCGCAGCTATTGTTTCTGTTTTTAATATAACCGCATGAATTTAAATCAATTACCTAGTATAATGATTTTCTGGCCTTTATTTTGCACTATAATTAAAG
>DATFMK010000455.1:0-5635 GCA_035267005.1 Balneolales bacterium | reverse complement strand
GATGAAAATCATGGCTTATAACAGAATTATCCACAGTGTACCGGATGAATTTTGGGGAAAACTCTCACAAATCTTTACCTTGCGTGAAGATTCCGATCCGGTGCCCTCAAAAAAAGGCGATATCAGCATTTACTATAAGAGGAAGTGGTATGGTTTATCCCTGCCAATGCCAGATAATGCGAATAGCGTTGAAAAACTTGATGTTTACAGACTTCAAAAATATATCCTTGAGCCCTTTTTAAATATTACCGATCAACGAAGGGACAAAAATATTTCATTTGTAGGCGGGATTCGAGGAACCCAGGAGCTTGTCCGATTAGTAGATTCAAATAAAGCTGATTTGGCGATTAGCATGTACCCGACTCACATTCAGGAGCTGTTGGATGTTTCTGATGAAGGTCTGCTTATGCCTCCGAAATCAACCTGGTTTGAGCCAAAACTCCGATCAGGTCTGCTTGTTCATACATTTTGACTCAATTGAAAATATTCATTCAAACTTAAATAATAATTAATATGTATCGAGTACATAATTTCAGCGCAGGACCAGCAACCTTACCGTTAGCAGTCTTGCAGAAAGCACAAGAAGAGTTATTGGATTATAAGGGAAAAGGTGCGTCTATCATGGAAATGAGTCACCGCAGCCCGGAATATACCGAAATCGACGCACAAGCTAAGGAACGTCTCAAACGGCTTCTCGGCATTGGAGATGACTTCGAAATTACATTTCTGCAGGGTGGAGCCAGCACTCAATTTTTAATGGTTCCTCAAAATTTCCTGGGTAAAGACGAAACCGCAGATTATATCAATACCGGGAACTGGTCGAAAAAAGCGATCAAGGAAGCTAAATTATTTGGAAACGTGAATGTTCCCTTCAGCTCTGAAGATCAGACTTTTAACCGTATTCCCAAACAATCCGACTTAAATTTGAGCGATAATGCACAGTATGTGCATTTTACTTCCAACAATACCATCTACGGTACCGAATTTTTCAAAGAGCCGGAAACGAACGGAGTACCATTAGCATGTGATGCCTCCTCCGATTTTCTGTCCCATCCGATTGATATGTCGAAGTATGGAATCATTTATGCCGGTGCTCAAAAGAACCTCGGTCCTGCCGGTGCGACCATTGTTGTTATTCGTAAAGATTTCCTTGAAAAAGCGAAATCAGAAGGAATTCCGACTATGCTCAAATACAAGACGCATACCGAAAAGATCTTCAATACACCACCGGTATTTGCTGTTTATATGGTCAATCTCGTATTGGGCTGGCTGGAAGATAAAGGCGGTATTGAGGCCATGTATGAAGTTAATAAAGAAAAAGCCGGGCTGCTCTATGATGAAATCGACAAAGATGATTTTTATAAAGGCGCTGCTGAAAAGGATTCTCGTTCATTAATGAATGTCACATTCAATTTGGCAAATGAAGATTTGGAGAAAAAATTCATCTCCGAAGCTGCCAAAGCCGATTTAACCGGACTCAAAGGTCACCGGAGTATTGGTGGAATTCGTGCCAGTATCTACAATGCCTGCACCTTAGAAAGTGTTAAAACCCTCGTGAATTTCATGCAGGATTTCCGTAAAAACAACGGATAATCATTTCGTTTTATTTGTAATGAGAAAGGCTCCATTTATTAGTGGAGCCTTTTTTTAATGAAGCTCAGTGTCATACCCTCTGTGTTCCCCCTGCGGTTAAAAAATTCCGCGAAAATCCGTGTCGTCCGCGTCATCCGCGTTCCATCTTTTAAGTTTGCATGAGCTTTTAACAGCGAGATCCCGGATCGGGGTCCGGGATGACGTTAACTACACGTTTTTAAGCTTTTAAAATTTAAAGTAACACAGTGCCCCTGTGTCATACACTCTGTGCACCCCTGTGGTTAAAAAATTCCGCGAAAATCTGCGTCGTCCGTGTCGTCCGCGTTCCATCTTTTAAATTTGCACGAGCCTTTAACAGCGAGATCCCGGATCGGGGTCCGGGAAGACGTCAACCAAATGTTTGCATGCCTCTAATTTTTCAAGTTACACAGTGCCCCTTGTGTCATACCCTCTGTGTTCCACTTTGGTTAATACATTCCGCGAAAATCCGCGTCGTCCGTGTCATCCGCGTTCTATAAATATTCGTTTTTTTACCGATAACACGTCAAAATAAATCTTCCATTTTTGTTTAGTTTGCTTATTTTCACTCATGCTTAAGAAGATCAACATTAACAAAGGCAATTCTATATGAAATTAGAACACAAGCTGCATAAATTAGCGCTTCTGATTTTTATAGGGGTTCTTCCATATACTGCCGCCGCGCAACAGAAGAAGCCTTATAAAAACATCAAACAAGCTCTGTTTAGCGCCTATCAATTATCAGGTAAGCGTGGTCCGAGTAGTGTAAACTGGATCGATAATGGAAACCGGTTTTCCTACACCACTCATAATGCCGAAAGCGGACGAGAAGAAATAAGAGCATATAATCCTAAAACAAAAAAAGATAATCTTATTTTTGATGCTCAGGGATTAACTTTCCCCGGTTCCGACACCGCATTCACCTATCGTTCATTCCAATGGGCTCACGATTCCAAACACCTGGTATTTACAACACATTTTCGAAAAATTTACAGAAGATCAGGTATTTCGGATTATTATGTCTATTCATTAAAAGACAGCACTTTAAAGATTGCTGCTAAAAACGCACGGACGGCCGAACTCTCTCCGGACGGTTCTATGATGGGTTACGAGCGTAATGGCAACATGTACGTTTATGATTTTAATACCAAAAAAGAAACTCAATTAACAAATGACGCCACGAAATTAATCTTCAACGGTCATTTCGACTGGGTTTACGAAGAAGAATTTGGTCAGGCACAAGCCTGGAACTGGTCACCGGGCAGTAAATATATCGCCTACTGGCAGGTTGATCAGAGCAAAGAACCGATTGCTCAGATGACCAATTATCAGGGATTGCATCCTAAATATGTCAAAATCCGTTATCCTCAGGTTGGCGATCCGAATCCTACGGTTAAAATTGGCGTCGTCAATGTGAAAACAGGTAAAAAAGTATGGCTGAATCCGGGTCTGACCGGCGACTATTACATCCCCAGAATTTACTGGACAAGTGAGCCGAACACGCTGGCAATGATCACATTGAACAGAGCACAAAACCATATGAAGCTCTTTTTCTTTAATGTCGTCACGGGGGCACGCCGATTGGTTATGCAGGAAAAATCCAAAACCTGGATCGACGTTTACGATTTTTATGCCGGAGTAAACGACATGATCTACTTCCCCAAGAAAATCCATCAATTTTTCTGGATTTCCGATCGTGACGGCTGGCAGCATATTTACCGTTACAGCTACAGCGGCAAATTACTGAATCAGGTAACTCACGGGAAATGGTCGGTCACTAAAGTCGAAGGAATCGATCCGCGACATAAGAAAATCTTTTTTGCTTCAACCAAAAATACGCCGTTGCAGCGACAGCTTTATTCCATCGATTTCAACGGCAAACACATGCGACAAATATCCAAAGCCGAAGGCCGGCATCACTTCAACATGTCACCAAATACCAAGTATTATATTGATACGTATTCCAATGTTCATTTACCCCGGCAGGTGGAAGTCTGGACGACCGATCATCACGGCCGTATGATCACACGGCTTGTGAATAACGATCAGGTTAAAGAGTTTGTGAATACCCATGAATATTCTCCGCGGCAACTCTTCCATTTTACCACGGATGATGGTCAACGGTTGGATGGGTATATGATCAAACCACCTAATTTTAATCCCAATAAAAAATATCCGGTTATTATGGCTGTTTACGGCGGACCCGGTTCGCAGGCGGTTTATGATCAGTGGGAATCTAATGCCTGGCATCAGTATATGGCACAGCAGGGCTATATTATCGTGGATGTCAATAACCGCGGAAATGCCAATTATGGCAGTAAATTTGAAAAGATCGTATACAAACAACTCGGTAAATGGGAAAGCCATGATTTTGCTCAAACAGCGAAGTATCTGCGTTCTCTTCCCTATGTGGATGGCAAGCATTTAGCGATCATGGGAACGAGTTATGGTGGCTATAGTACGGTCTACACGATGCTCACACATCCTAATGCTTTTCAGGTTGGAATCGCGGATTCCCCACCGACCGACTGGCGGCTTTACGATTCCATCTACACAGAACGTTACATGGGATTACTTAAAAATAACAAGCAGGGATATTTGAAAAGCGATGCTCTTAAATATGCATCCAACTTGAAAGGCCATTTATTGCTCGTTCATTCCTGCATGGATGACAACGTTCATGTCCGCAATACCATGCAACTGCTGACCGCCTTAACCAATGCCGGTAAAAATGCTGATCTGAGAATATTCCCTCCGGGAGCACATGGTGCGGTGTATAATCAGGCCAGTTATCTATTGTTGATGCAGGTTTATACGCATTACCTAAATCGTTATTTGAAAGGGGAATGTCACCTTCCGAATATAAATGCTTCGACAGATTAATTTTCTTTTAAAAGTACTAATAAAAAAGGAGCGTTTATCGCTCCTTTTTTGTTTAAAACAGCTTAACCCGGATTATTCAGGTAACTCATAAGAAGTAATACATATCATATTGTAAATTAAGCAACTTAAAAAAAATGAACCGATCCTCGATTTCGATGACATTAAAAAAAGCTATGAATAATCCGGGTTAACAAGGACTAATCAAGCAAACAGCATTTTTTTAGTGAGTAACCCGGGTTAAAATCAGGAATGCTATTTAAGAATTTCTTGTTGTATCTAACTTGAAATAACCCAATAATATCAATAGTTTTTCCGTTTGATTTTACAATGGGTTTATCGATAGATCAGATTTCAATTTTATTATTTCAAATACCAAACATCTAATATTATTAAAACTAAAAGGAGAAATACATAATGCTAAATATAGATGAGCAAATTCCCGAGCTTAATGTGGAAGCTTATCAAAATGATGAAATCATAAATATTAACTTAGGGGATTATAAAGGAAAATGGCTGGTTATGCTTTTTTACCCTGCTGATTTTACCTTTGTTTGCCCTACCGAGCTTGAAGAGGCTGCCATGGTTTATGATGCATTCAAAGAAGAAAATGCGGAAATATTGAGTGTAAGTACCGATACCGCTTTTGTTCATAAAGCATGGCACGATAGCTCAGACGCTATTAGTAAAATTCAATATCCGATGGTTGCAGATCCTAATAATCAGGTATGCAATGCTTTCGGTACTTTAATTAAAGAAGAAGGCGTTTCCCGCCGTGCATCATTCATCATCGATCCGGATGGGAAAGTCGTTTCTTATGAGATTCACAGTAACGACATTGGTCGGAACATCCGTGAAATCCTCAGAAAATTGCAGGCTGCCAAATTCGTCAGGGAATCTGATGGATTGGTTTGTCCGGCCAGTTGGGAACCAGGTAAAGATACTCTGAAACCTGGTATGGATTTAGTCGGCAAAATCTGATTTTATTTTTACCACTACTTCCTTCCATTGAAATGAAAAGCTGTCTCATGTTTTGAGACAGCTTTTTTTTTGAAATAAGATAGAACGCGGACAACACGGATGACGCGGATTTTCACGAATTTTTTAACCCGAATTATTCACGTAAGCTACAAGAATGAATACA